>QCQY01000016.1 GCA_003209475.1 Prochlorococcus sp. AG-459-B06 | reverse complement strand
ATGGGCGTTTTGCAGGAAGAACCAAAGCTATGAGTGCAATTCTTGGAGCATCTGAAGGCTTTTTTATACCTGACAAAATATGCGAAAGATTTATTTTTTACGGGTGGGATTAGTAAATTATTTCTAAAATAAAGAACTTTTACTAATTGACATTAGATCTAAGATAGAGTTATCAGACTTTCTTTTTAATGACATCCAATAAAAAGAATAAAAGTTATGGAATATGGGCTTGGGTAGGAGCTATATATGGACCGATTATTTTTTGGGTTCTTTTTGTAAATCTCCCAAAAGTTGAGTGGAAATATGCTTTTGAATCAAATAAAACAAGAGTCGCTCGCCACCATCAAAAAGCAAAAGATATTGGATTACCAGGAATACCTTATTGGAGAAATACTGGAACAGCTGCAGTACTTTATTTAAATGAAGAAGACATAGCATACGCAATGTGCGGTCCTGATTTCTTTTGTTCAGAGAAATTAAATGCAAAAAAAGGTATCCATTATTTACCTGTTGCAGGAGGTGCTAAAAGGATTAAAAGCAATGTCATATTTGCTTTAAATAGCTATTGGTGCGATAGCTACGATATTAATAACTCTGGCAAATGTAGATCAGGTGGTTGGGTAAATGGTTCAGAAAGATAAGTTCCAATCAGAGAACTCATTTCAGAAATTAATACTTGCTTTATTGATAATTTTTACGGTGCCCCTTCCATCTAGATCAGAAATTAAGATACCTATTAGAAAGGATTGTTCATTAATAAAAAAGAAACAAAATTATGATTACTACGACAGACAGGAAGCACATGATTTCGGACGAATGATCCAAGCTCTCATAGCAAAAAAAGATATTAGGGGAATATACAAAAATGTCTTAATTGAAGAACTTGAAAATGGTCCAAGAAGAGAATTCATAAAAAATAAAAGTTTTGATGAAATCTTCCCTAAAAAATGGGTAAAAAAAGTTATTAATACTGAAATAGATTGTGATTCTATTGGATGGAGAGGATTCATGATTTCTAATGGTCTTATCTGGTTTGACAGAATGGAAAGTGGTAAATGGACTATTAAATCAATAAACGGAGTAAATCAAGAAGATTTTGATAATAAAGATCTTATTGGGTGGAAAACAAATAAAGGAATAATTCCGCCTTCATGTTTCCCTACATTCGGATATTTTGAGAAACCAAAGGTAGATTTATTTACAGAAGAATTTAGGATTAAAAATAAAAGAAAATTTGAATATAGTCCAGGAAAATATATCGGAAAAACAATCCCATTGCATCACAAAATTAAATCAAAAATTTCAAACGATAATTTTTACTCTGTTGCTACTAATTTAGATGAATGTTATAAGTGGGATTCAGAAAATGGTTTTGTAAAAAAGAAAGAGAGAAAAAATGATCTAGTTGCAGTAAAAAATATTATTTATCAAAAAAACAATTTAAAAAATGGAGAACCTCATAATCAATTTAAATCCCATTACCAAGTTCTTGCAAAATTAGATTTATCAACATGCAACCAAATAGCAAATCAATTATCTAGTTGCAAAGAATCTTATTTGATTAAAATTGGATATCATTCTGGAGGATCAATTGGATGGTTAGGAAGATATTATATATTTGGTATTTTTGAAGCGAAAGATAAAGCAAAATTTATTGTTCCCCTAAAAGTATTTACGACAGAAAATTATGCTCTCAACTTTCTAGATTATCAATTTCATTAATCTCAAGGCTTTCTTCTTTTTCCGTATTTGAAAGAAGTTCTTCAATTGTTTCATCTAACAATTCCAATTTTTGTTCAGGAGCTCTCCACCAATCTGAAGACCAGATACGAAATACATTCCACCCTAATCCCTCTAGTACTTGCTGTCTTAACCTATCGTGAACTCTTGCTGAGTAACCAGAATGATATGTAGCTCCATCACACTCAACAGCTAGTAAATATCTTGAAGTATCTCTTGGATCTTTTATCGCAAGATCAATACGATAATTTAAGCAACCAATTTGAGCATCAACTTCGTAACCTCTTTGTTTTATAGCGTTCATAATAGCTCTTTCAAAATCATTTTCTGGTTCCCCACTTTCTCTAACCAAGGTGTCACTAATTATTCCAGTCTCAGCGAAAGATAAGTAATCTTTAAGATATCTTTTACCAGTAACAGCTCCAGGACTAACCCTTATATCTCCTGAGTTTAAAGAAGTCACAAGATAAACTTTTTCTTTAGCTCTAGTTAATAGAACATTTAATCTCCTTTCTCCCCCAGACCTAACTAAATCTCCAAATCTATTGGCAACTACGCCATTTGCATCAGGTCCATATACTGTTGAAATAATTACTACGTCTCTTTCCTCTCCTTGAACAGTTTCTAAATTCATAACCAATAATTTATCAAGTTCTCCTTTATGAGAACTTATATAATCATTGATCACTTTATCCTTATTTCTAAGACGATCTAATTCATCTTGGATTAATCCTGCTTGAGCTCTATTAGTAGAAGCTATAAGAATAGTTTTAGTAGGATCATCTAAAATCTGAGACTTTAAAGTCTCCATAACTGTTTTTACTTCTGGCAAATTTTTACTTTCGTTGTAATAAGGATCCTCTACTTTGATCAAATGAATTTCTGATCCTATTTTATTAGAAGGAAAAACTGTAAGTCTATTGTCATAAAATGATCTATTTGAGAAATTAATTAACGAATGATGCCTAGAACGATAATGCCAACCTAGAGAGCATTCTCTACTATTTCTTAGTACCTTATTTGCGAGCTCCAATATAGACTCGCTACTTTCAAATTCAACTGTCTCAACATAATCATCATCGTCATCGTCGTCATCTCTAGACATCCAACGATTATCTGGGGGTAGTTGTTTTTCATCTCCAACAATAATTACCTGTTTGCATCTTGCAATTAAACCAATAGCCTCTTCGGGATTCATTTGCGATGCTTCATCAATAATAAGCACGTCAAAAATATCTATTTTCTTAGGTAAGCATTGAGAGGCAGATGATGGGGACAACATAAAGCAAGGCTTAACTCTTTTAAGAGAAATCAAGGCTTGATCAAACAACTTGCGATAAGGCAGATGATTTCTTTTTTTATTAATTTCATGTTCAATTAAATCTCCCTCTCTTAAATTTTTTGGGCTTCTACTATTTCCAAATGATTCTTCTCTTTTAACCGAACTTCTATGTAGATATTGATCAACGTAATTAGATGTATCTTTAATAAAATTCACATCTAATTCACAAAATTGATCCTTACAAACATTGAGTGCTTGCCCAGAAAATTTATTCAGTTTTTTATCTAAATTGATATCTTTAATTTGATTTCTAACGTAAAGATATTCAAAAATATCCGAGACTTTAATTTTGGTTTTATTGGCAATATCAAGTAATTGATCAATACCTCCTCTTAAGCCTAAGTTTGAGATATTTTTACGTAATCTATTGAATTCAATAAAGGATTCCAAATCACTTTCAAGCTTGATTAAATAATCTAAACTTTCTGATAATTTTCCCAAATCATTTAAATAATCAACATCTTCAAGATTTTCCTCTAAATAAAAATTTAAAATATTATCTTCGAAGTTAGCAGATATTGAATAAAGATCTTTTATTAATTTATTTATACCCTTTAAGAAACTGAGTAATTCTTTTAAAGAAAAACCCTCTATTTTTTTAGAAGTTAATTGGATATATTCTGAGATATCAATATTTCCAAACAACTCTAAAAGATGATTTATATCATTTGAAGAAACTGTATATTCAAGATTTTTTTCACAATATATATTTGATTCATTAATTGTAATTCCTAAATTATTGATAATAATTTTTAATGACTTAAGATCATCAAGAATTAGGCTTATATTAGAGAAACTAGTATCTAGGATATTAGAACTAGGCTCCTCACCTAATAGTTTTAATTTACTAAATATGTTTGTTGCATAACTATTTGTAAGCTCTTGTATTTCAATAAAATTTTTATTTAATAATTTATCAAAGTATGGAATTTCAATATTATTATAAATTTCATTAGCATCAAAAACTTTATAAATAACTTCGAAAAAATCAATTTCTAAAAATTTTGATTTAATGTCAATTAAAATATTTTCTAAATTATCATCAAATTTTATTCTGTTGGATAAATCTCTTAAATCACTAATTTCAAATCCTTTAAAAGCAAACTTTTCTTCATCAGAAATATTTTGACAATAGTTACTTGCTAATAAATATATTTTTGCCATTTGTTTTAAAGATGGTTTTTTAAAACCGGGCAATGCAATTTTTTTCCAATAAGATTTAGCATATTTAACTTCTTTATCTACTAAGCACCCAAGAAAAGATGAATTCCTGATAATCTCAGTAAATTCTCTTAATTTTTCAGCCCCCAAATCTCTAACTTTAGAAAGATCTAATCCATTTTTTTGGATTTTTTCACCATCAAGATTATTTTTTTGAATTTGCTTAATTTGTTTTATTAATTCTTCTAAGGAATCAACATCTTTTGAGCCTTTTAGAAGTAATAAACTATCACCAAATAAATCATAATAATTTTCACTAAATTTTTTATAGGATTCAGCTCCGTCTATCAGATTTAACAAAGTTAATTTAGACGTGAGTCTCCTTTTTTCATTAGGAATATCTCTTATAAAGCTACTTATAGTTTTATAAAGTTCTGTTAGATCATTTAAAAGATCTTTGATTTTATAATTTTTATCTTTTGGTTCTATATTTTCAATTTCCTTTAGGCAATTTTCAAAAAGATCAAATTTATTTTGATTTTCTAAGAAAGGTTTAGCCCACTCTTCAATATAGTTTTCTTGCGACTCTCTCTCTACGACTAACTTATAAATATTGGCTAATTTCTCGCTTATATCTTCTTTGATTGTGAATTCTTTATTTATAAATTTTTCTGAAATTAGTTCTTCAAAACTCTTAATATCATTTTCTACATTTTCTTTATTTAAATTAAGTAAAAAGGAATAAATTATTTTTTCAGTTTTTAAATCTTTCTGAAAATCTTCCAATGTTGAAAAAAGGTTGTTTGATAATCTGATTAATTTTGATAAGTCATCTCCTGTTTCTGGAATACCTTTTAGTTTTGATAATTCTAAAAATTCATCATTCTTACTTGAGTCAGATAATTCAGAAAGCAAATCCAAATTAGACTTTATGATTGAAATATTTTCTTTATTAATATTTTTGAGTAAATCTTTTAAAAAATTATCTTCAAATTCCTGAATAACTCCAAAATTTGAATTTTTTCCTAAATTAATTTTATTTAGTACATCACGCCAAATTAATTCGAAGACAGTTGAATTGGATCCATCTAAATCAAGTTTTTGATTTATGGCGTTAACATGTTCGTTTAATTCTTTTCTAAGATTTTTTAATTTTCTAAAGTCATCATCATAATGATCACTAAAAAATCTTACTTTTGGCTTTGCTAATCTTGAAGATAAACCTTCATGAAATTCTTTCTTGGATTTTGATGGATTATGTAGTTCAAGAATATATTGACCTAAATTTTTATCGGTTAATCTTTGTTTAACGACTTCTAAAGCAGTATATTTATCTGCGGCAAATAGAACTTTTTTATTTCTTACTAATAAGCCTCCAATAATATTGGTAATTGTTTGGCTTTTACCCGTTCCAGGAGGACCTTGTATTGCCATACTTTTTCCTTCAAGAGCTTTAACAATTACTTTGTATTGAGTGCTATCAGCTTCTGCTATTAATTTAGGTATTTGATCAACCAACTGAATCTTTTCAAATTCATCTTGATATATATCCATATCTCCAATATCTTCAACAGAATTAGAAGGGACTCCATTTATAAAATCTTGAACCAATTGTTTTTCAAGTAATGGATTTCTTGACCAAGATTCAAAATTAGTATCTTCGTAAATTGCTAATTTCCCAAATTTAAAAATTCCTAAAGTTGCCCATCTCTTTAATTCCCATTTTTTTGGTTTACCAATTTCATTCTTTTCTTCAAGAGCAAGATTTATTTCTTTAAAGTATCTTTCAATTAATGGACTATCCTCATCTTGATATTTCAATTCCGGCAAAGTTATACCTTCTTCCTTGGTTAACTTAGTACTTAATGACCTATTTAGTATTAATTCTTCTTCACTAGTTTCTAAAAAGTAATTGAATCCTGATGCGGTTTTCTCTCTTGTTAATTTAACCGGATATAAAATTAAAGGCGCAAATGCTTCGGTAGGTGGAGTTCTTGTTTTCTTATTTGGATTTTTTGGCTTAGATGTAGAAACCAAACCTCTAAAAGGAGGATATTTAAGAAATCCAATTGCTACATATAAAACATTTATACCCTTATCTTTTTCATAACTATTACTGTCCTGCCTTATTGCATTACATGAGATTTCAAACTTTTTTGCATCTTCATATAGCTGTATTGATTTAGTATTTTTTTTTAATAGAGCACCAGTTTTAGTGTTTATAAAAGGTAAATTAAAATCAAAATTAGCCTCATTAGGTTTCGCTTTCAGTTGATATCTACTTCCTCTCCTTAATTTTTGAATTAAGAGTTCTGGAATTTCATTGACAATTCTAAGAAATCTTTGTTTATTGGGATTCTTTCCTCCAGTTGTATGGTTATATCTGATAAAACTATTTTTACCTGAAAGATCTAGAAGTCTCTCTCTTAACTTTTCTGCCTTAGCTTGTAATTCAGAGACCACGTTTGGGGTTAAAAATTAATTTAAATAATTTACAGTAATTATAAAAATATGACTAGTAATTTAAAAGGAAATCCGTATTTATGTGATAAACAATACAAATAAATTCCAACCACACCTTTTTTTTTCCCAAAAAAATAAAATAAATCTCTCTTAGTGCCTTAGTGTTTACCTACGCGGCACGGATTTACCCCCATACCTCCCACTACTTTCCTATGTAGGGAATTTGATGGATAATGAATTTATATCTGAACGAGTTATTCTAACTTCATTCGAACTACATAATTTCGCCGAGAACCCATGCCACAACAGGAACCTAGCTACTGGCTAATGAAAAGTGAGCCTGATGCTTATAGCATAGATACTTTAAAAAATGACGGTGTAACTTTATGGGATGGAATAAGAAATTATCAGGCTCGAAATTTTATGAGAAAAATGAATAAAGGAGATAAAATTTTTTTCTATCATTCGAATTGTAAACCCCCAGGTATTGTGGGACTTATGGAGGTAATAGATCTAAATATTGTTGATCCTACTCAATTTGATCAAGCTTCAAAATATTTTGATCCAAAATCTAAACCTGATAATCCGAGGTGGGATTGTGTAAAAGTAGAATACAAATTTAAATCAGATAAGATTTTAAGTCTACCTGAATTAAAGATTTTATTTAATGAAGATGAGTTATTAGTCGTAAAAAAAGGGAATAGGTTATCTATATTACCTGTCAGAAATGATATTGCAAAAATACTACTAGAAAAAATATAAAAAATTTTTAATCCTTAAAATTCATTGCAAACATATTGCCAATATAGAGTCTCGTTAAATCCCTATTTTGGAATCCTTTTTGCATCAAAAATCCTGCTATGGCGGCTTCTATTATCCTGTATTGATCCCAGTTAGGATGCTCATCAACGAACTCTTTCATAGCCTTTTGAAGATTCTCTTGAAGTTCACATTTGAAACTTATTACTTCATCTTTATGATTTAATACTTTTGAATTTACGTTGTAATTTAACTCTTGCATATTAAAAAAAGTTTTTTAAATTTAAATCTACAAGGTGTAGTTTTCTCCAAAATCACTAAATCGTCAATAAGCATTATTAAGAGACAGTCTCAGGTTATAGAATAATGAGAATTCAGTCATAAATAGGGGAGTCAAGGAAATTAATTTTGTAAAATTAAATCTTGCTTAAATATAAAGATTTATATAAAATCAGAAGTTTTCCACATGCTTTAGATCATCAGATATTTTTTTAAAAAATACTGTGGAAAAGTTGTTAAATTTTTTTTCTTTGAGGGGGAAATATTTTCTAGAATTTCCAATTTTATTTATCTTTTAATCCATTGATTCCCACATGTTTTTTATTTCATAAAATAAATTTTGTGCAATTGGTATCGGCCAATACATTTCGAAGGATCTAGTTTGGTCTTGGCTTTCAAAAACAAACCTTAAACTCCATTCATTCTTTTTTCCCTCTAACTGAACATACCAAGGAAGTTTTTCTAATTCTAAACTAATAGATTCTTCATCCATTAATTGATCCTTGATAACTAATAATTGCTCATTGATTCTCAAGAGTAGAAGGTAAAGTGAATAGAATTCACTTTTTTGTAACTCGATTGACCAATTATCAATACCAATCAAAAAGCAAAATTTGCCTTTTTTAAAATCTCTAAGTAATCTCCATCTTTTTTGGTCTTCTACCAAAATTAGCCTGGAAGTAAATCTGGTTGATCTTGTTCATCGCTTAGTTCAATAATTGACCTTTGAACGGGTTTAATAGTTGACTCTTCTAATAAGCCATCAAAATCATCAAAACGTCTTTGTTTAGCTCTGAAAGCAATTTTCACTGTAGTCAAATATCTATTAGTTGATTTTCTTATCAAGCTCTCACCTCTCTTTGCAAGATCATTAGAATCGATTCCTGCATTATTAGATATGTTCATTAAAAAAAATTTTTTACTATAAAATGTATTTTACAGTTTATTGGACCGTTTCAAAACATAAATCACAAAAAGAACTTAATTGATTTAAATAATTTCATATGGAAGAAAGTTTATCTGGAACACTTGCTATTGATTTAGGGAACACTAATACTGTTGTAGCTTTTCAAAATCAAAACGACATAAATTCTGTTTTAATTGAAATACCGAATATTACATCATCTCCAGGAGTTATTCCTTCAGCAGTTTGGTTCGAGGAACCTTCAAAGATTCCTGAAATTGGTATTAGTGCTCTAAAGCTGAGGGATAAATCAAATTCTGATTTATTTTTCCATTCGAATTTTAAAAGGTTAATTGGAAATTCAATTGAAAAAATTAACCAAAAAAATATCTTAACCCCTAATGAATGTGGCGAAAAATTTTTTCAAATTTTGTGGGCAAACATTCCGCATAAGTATGAGATAAAAAGACTTGTTTTAACTGCTCCTATAGATACATATAAGGGGTATAGAGAATGGTTAGTTAACCTTTGCAAAGAAATATCAGTTGATGAAATAGCCCTTGTTGATGAGCCTACTGCGGCAAGTTTAGGAATAAATTTACCATTTGGCTCAAAAATTATGACATTAGATATTGGAGGAAGTACAGTCGATATGAATATAGTCAAAATAGAAGGGGGAGAAGGAAAATCTGGTCCAATAGCTGAACTATTAAAATTCAAAGGTAATGATGTAAGCTCAATTTCTAAACAAAAAATAAGATGTGCTGAAATAATTGGAAAAATAGGCTCAAAAATTGGTGGCAAAGATATTGATCAATGGATAGTTGATTATTTTATTCCAAGTAATAATTATATTAATAATCTTTCAAAGGCAGAAAAAATAAAATGTAAACTTAGCTCATCTTTAATCAATTATGAAAATAAATATCCAATAAAATTATTTACTGAAAAAAATAAAGAAAAAGAATTTTACCTAAGTAAAGAAATATTTGAGAAAATACTCATTAACAATCATCTTCTTAATCACCTTGACTCTTTACTAAAAGATTTATTAAATCAAGCAAGAGGTAAATTTTGCACAGTTGACGACTTAAATGCAATTGTTTTGGTTGGTGGAGGAACTCAAATACCATTGATTAAAGAATGGATAACAAAAAAAATTCCAAAAATCCAAATAAAGTCGCCACCCCCTATTGAATCAATAGCTTTGGGAGCCTTAGCAATGACCCCGGGGGTAAAAATTAAAGACATATTAAACAAAGGATTATCTATAAGATTATTTAACAAAAGAGAGCAAAAACACTTTTGGCATCCTATTTTTTGCAAAGGTCAAACATGGCCAACAGAAAAACCCTTTAAACTGATCCTTCAAGCCAGTAAAAATAATCAGAAAATATTCGAAATAATAATTGGAGAGACACAAAAAGAAAGAGCATATGATGTTATTTTTGAAAATGGATTGCCAAAGTTATCAGAGGTTCAAAATGAAGAAGAAATTATAAAATGGGGCAGAAAACCAATCAAAATAGTATTAAAAAATAAATCTCTTCTTGGAGAAGACACCTTAAAACTTTTTTTTAAAATTTCGAAAAATGCTGATTTATTAGTTAGGTGTTTTGATATTAAAGATGAATTTTTTGGAGAATATAATTTAGGAAATATCTATTGAAAGAAAGCTATTCAAGAAAAACTCCTTCTTCATTATCAACATTATTTAAACGTAAACTAATACTTTCAATTTTACTAGTTGTCACTTTTTTACCACAAAAATCTGGTTGAATAGGTAATTCTCTATGACCTCTATCTACCATTACTAATAACATCACTTTTTGAGGTCTGCCCCATGAATATAAAGCATCTATTGCAGCTCTAACTGTTCTACCTGTATAAATTACATCATCTATTAACAGAATTTCTTGTTTCTCAATAGGAGTTGGAATATCTGCAGCTTGTATTAGGCGAGTTCCAACTCTATTTTGGTCATCTCTATAAAAAGTAGGATCAATTGTTCCTTTCTTAACTCTTAAACCAGTTTTAGAAAATAATTCCTTTTCTAGCACTTCGGTCAACTCAATTCCTCTAGTCGGAATACCAATCAATACAAGGTTATCAAGTTTTTTTACTTTTTCGATAATTTCGCAAGTTAAACGCGAAATAGTTTTTCTAAGCTCAACTTCAGTAAGTATTACAATCTTTTTTATCTTCTTGGACATAATTTATCAAGAAATAAGATTAATCTAATATTTTCATAAATTAGCAAAAGCTAACTATGTTAAATATAAATTGTTAAAGAGTAACGTTTGAAGCTAAATTTAAGGTTGGATCAGTTAACAATGAATTTGATCTAAATATGTCAAAGATTAGCAGCAAAAATATAAAGAGATTAAGTGTTCCTCAGAGCCCTGTTGTTCTTGCAATACTAGATGGGTGGGGATATCGAAAAGAAAAATCAGATAATGCTATAAAAAGTGCCAGTACACCAATCATGGATTCTTTGTGGCATGGTTACCCCCACACCCTTATAAATGCCAGTGGATCTGATGTAGGCCTCCCAGATGGTCAAATGGGCAATTCAGAGGTGGGGCACCTTACCATTGGTTCGGGAAGAATAATACAACAAGAACTTGTAAGGATTTCAAATATTGTAAAAAATAATCAATTAGGTTTGGTAAATGAGTTAAAAGAGATGGCTGATTCATTAAAGAAAAATAATTCTACCTTGCATATCACGGGATTATGTTCCGATGGAGGAGTTCATAGTCATATCGATCATTTATTAGGCTTAATAAAATGGGCATCTGATAATAAAATTGAAAAAGTTGCAATCCATATTATTACCGATGGAAGAGACACTCCTGCAAAAAGTGCCTCGAAATATTTAGATCAAATAGAATCATGTATAAAAAAATTTAACGTAGGCGAAATAGCTTCCATATGCGGAAGATACTGGATAATGGATAGAAATCTTTTATGGGATAGAACAAAAAAAGCATATTCTAATTTGACTGATCCAGATATTCAGGTAACAAATATTTCTCCCAAGGATTACATAGAAAAAAGTTATGCCAAAAACATAACCGATGAATTTATAGAGCCCATCCGAATTTCTGAAAACTATCTTAAAGATGGGGATAGTTTGATTTGCTTTAACTTTCGTCCTGACAGAGCAAGACAAATAGTCAAATCCCTTTCAGTTAATGAATTCTCAGACTTTGAAAGAAAAAATTATCCAAATCTAGATTTTGTTACTTTTACTCAATATGATCCAAACTTTCCCGTTAAAGTTGCATTTCCTCCTGAATCACTCAATAATTTTATAGGTCAAATAGTTTCAGAAAACGGACTTAAACAATATAGAACAGCGGAAACTGAAAAATATCCTCATGTAACATACTTTTTCAATGGAGGAGTTGAAATTCCTTTACCTGGAGAAGAGAGACATTTGATTCCATCTCCAAGAGTCGCAACTTATGATATGGAACCCGAAATGTCTGCGGAGGAATTAACTATTAGTTGCTCTAAAGCAATCAAAAGCGGGAATTATGCTTTTGTTGTAATCAATTTTGCCAATCCTGATATGGTTGGTCATACAGGCAACATGGATGCAACAATTAAAGCTATAGAAAAAGTAGATAAATGTGTAGGTCAAATAGTTAATGCTACTGGAGAAATGGGCGGAAGTATTGTTATCACAGCCGATCATGGTAATGCAGAGGTAATGAAAGGATCTGAAGGAGAACCATGGACAGCACACACAATAAATAAAGTTCCATTAATTCTGATTGAAGGTGAAAAAAGAAAAATACCAAATATGGGAAATGAAATTAATTTAAGAGAAAACGCGGGCTTAGCAGATATTGCTCCCACTTTATTACAATTATTAAACTTACCAACACCAAGAGAAATGACAGGCAAATCCCTCATACAAGAAATTGAATTAAAGGGTTATAATAAGGTCGTTCAACACGTTTAAAGTTAATAAAAGTTTTTAAGCAATGATTCAAATTATTAGTTGGATTTGGGTATTTTCTGGGGTTCTTCTCATTCTCTTAGTTTTACTTCATAGTCCCAAAGGTGATGGAATGGGAGGAATAGCCGCCAGTGGAAGCTCTATGTTCAATAGTGCAAGTAGTGCAGAAGCCTCTCTAAACAAAATAACTTGGACCTTTTTAATGATATTTTTGTCTCTCGCAATTATTCTCAGCGCTGGTTGGATTTCATAAAAGTTGAATAAAAAAGGGACCATTTTGAATGATCCCTATAAAAAAATTTATTAAAACTATTGTTTAGTTAGTAATCAAAGTCGCCGCCCATACCCGGTGAGCCTGCTGGAGCAGCTGAATCTTTTTTCTCAGGTAAATCTGCAACTATGCATTCGGTGGTTAGAACCATTCCTGCTATTGAAGCTGCATTTTGTAATCCTGAACGTGTTACTTTAGCAGGGTCAACTATACCAGCAGAGGACATATCTACATATTCTCCGGTAGCAGCATTGAATCCATCATTAAATGGTTTAGTTTTTACATTTTCAGCAATCACAGCTCCATTAGAACCTGCATTCTCAGCAATTCTCATAAGAGGAGCAGTAAGTGAAGCTTCTACAATGTTAGCTCCAATTAATTCCTCTCCTTCTAAATTTTTATCAGCCCATTCTTTTAAAATAGGAGATAAATGAGCGAGAGTTGTTCCTCCTCCAGGTACAATTCCTTCTTCAACAGCTGCTTTTGTTGCATTAATAGCATCCTCAAGACGAAGCTTTTTATCCTTCATCTCAGTTTCAGTAGCAGCCCCAACCTTAATCACTGCTACACCTCCAGCTAATTTAGCCAGACGTTCTTGAAGCTTTTCTTTATCATATGAGGAATCTGTTTCATCCATTTGCTTCTTAATTTGATCACATCTAGCTTTAACTGCTTGCTCATTACCCTCAGCTACAATTGTTGTAGTCTCTTTATTGATGGTTATTCTTCTACCAGTTCCGAGCATATCTAAGGTGGCATTCTCTAATTTCAAGCCTGCATCTTCAGTAATAAGTTGTCCATTAGTTAAAACAGCCATATCTTCAAGCATGGCTTTTCTCCTATCACCAAATCCAGGAGCTTTTACTGCAGCAACATTTAACACGCCTCGTAATCTATTGACAACAAGAGTTGCTAAAGCCTCTTTCTCAATATCTTCTGCAATAATAACTAGTGGTTTACCAGTTTTAGCTATTTGTTCCAAAACGGGAACTAAATCCTGCACTAAGGCAATTTTTTTATCAGTCAGAAGGATATATGGTTCATCTAGAACAGCCTCCATTCTCTCTGTGTCTGTTGCGAAGTAAGGTGAGATATAGCCTTTATCAAAGCGCATCCCCTCAGTAACTTCTAATTCAGTAGTCATTGATTTTCCTTCTTCTAAGGAGATAACACCTTCTTTACCAACTTTATCCATTGCATTGGCAATCATTTGACCAACTTCTTCATCGTTTCCAGCAGCAATAGTTCCACATTGAGCTATGGCATTGCTATCGCTAATAGGTTTGGAATTCTCTTGAATTTTACCAACTAGAAATTCAGTCGCTTTATCAATTCCTTTTTTCAAGGTAATTGCATTAGCTCCTGCAGCAACGTTTCTCAACCCTGCTTTAACCATTGCATGAGCTAAAACTGTGGCTGTTGTGGTACCATCCCCGGCTGCATCATTAGTTTTTGAAGCAGCTTGTCTGATTAAAGCAACCCCTGTGTTTTCAATGTGGTCCTCTAATTCAATCTCTTTAGCGATTGTGACACCATCATTGATAATTTGTGGAGCACCAAATTTTTTCTCTAGTACAACATTTCTTCCTTTTGGTCCAAGCGTTACAGCCACAGACTCAGCAAGGATATCAATTCCTCTCTCGAGCGCTCTACGAGCTTGCTCATTGTAAATAATTCTTTTAGCCATGTTTAGGCAGTGATTTAGTAATAAGTTTTAATAATTTTTGAAACAAATATTTTAGCCTACTACAGCTAAAATATCCTTTTCTGAGAGCAAGACATATTCATCTCCTCCCAATTTAATGTCTGTGCCAGCATATTTGCTGTACAAAACTTTATCGCCAATACTCACTTCTGGAGTTTGTCGAGAACCATCGTCATTAAGTTTGCCAGGGCCAACCTGAGCAACTTCTCCAACCTGTGGTTTTTCTTTAGCTGAATCAGGCAAAAGAATGCCCCCAGCAGTTTTTTCCTCAGATGCGGAAACTTTAATAAATATTCTATCTCCCAGTGGTTTTACTGTAGAGACTGTAAGTGAAACAGCTGCCATAGATTAATGGAGGATCATGATTGAGACGCTTTGCGTCATAAAAATGGAAAGAGAAGTTCTCGATCCGTATCATCAACAACATAATCTGCAAAGCGGCAATTAAACCATACTTAAACTGTGCGGGTGGCCGAACCCATTTAACGAATCTACCCATGAGGTGGTAGTATTTTCGGATTATGAGCTGTTTAAATCAGCTATTCATCACCAATCAATAAAAAATGGTAGCAACTCCATCAACTTCTTCAAAAACAAAAGGCGTAGTACGTCAGGTAATTGGTCCAGTTCTAGATGTAGAATTTCCAGCTGGGAAATTGCCCAAAATATTAAATGCTTTAAGAATTGAAGCTAAAAATCCGGCTGGACAAGACATAGCCCTCACTGCAGAAGTTCAACAGCTCCTAGGTGACCATAGAGTAAGAGCAGTGGCAATGAGTGGCACAGACGGCCTTGTAAGAGGCATGGAGGCAATTGACACAGGGGCGCCAATATCTGTACCTGTAGGAGAAGCAACTTTAGGAAGAATATTTAATGTTTTAGGAGAACCAGTAGATGAACAAGGTCCAGTTAATACTAAAGATACTGCTCCAATTCATAGAGCCGCGCCAAAATTAACTGACCTAGAAACTAAGCCAAAAGTTTTTGAAACTGGTATTAAAGTTATCGACCTTTTAGCTCCTTATAGACAAGGAGGGAAAGTTGGATTATTCGGAGGTGCTGGTGTAGGTAAGACAGTTCTTATACAAGAGTTAATTAATAACATCGCTAAGGAGCATGGTGGAGTTTCTGTTTTTGGCGGTGTAGGCGAAAGAACTAGGGAAGGGAACGATTTATATGAAGAATTCAAAGAATCGGGAGTTATCAATGCAGATGATTTAACTCAATCAAAAGTTGCCTTGTGTTTTGGGCAGATGAATGAGCCCCCTGGCGCAAGAATGAGAGTTGGCTTATCAGCGCTTACAATGGCCGAACATTTTAGAGATGTTAATAAACAAGACGTCCTACTTTTTGTTGATAACATTTTTAGATTCGTTCAAGCTGGTTCTGAAGTATCTGCATTACTTGGAAGAATGCCTTCAGCTGTTGGATACCAACCAACTCTGGGAACTGATGTTGGTGAATTACAAGAAAGAATTACATCTACCTTAGAAGGTTCAATAACATCTATCCAAGCTGTTTACGTACCTGCTGATGACCTAACAGACCCTGCCCCAGCAACAACATTTGCCCATTTAGATGCTACTACCGTGCTTGCAAGAGCTCTTGCAGCTAAGGGAATTTATCCAGCAGTTGATCCATTAGATTCAACGAGCACTATGCTACAACCATCAGTTGTTGGCGATGAGCATTACAAAACCGCCAGAGCTGTCCAATCAACTTTACAAAGATACAAAGAACTTCAAGATATCATCGCAATTCTTGGTTTAGATGAGCTTTCTGAAGAAGATAGATTAACAGTCGACAGGGCCAGAAAAATTGAAAAGTTCCTCTCACAACCTTTCTTTGTAGCAGAAATATTTACAGGAATGTCTGGTAAATATGTAAAATTAGAAGATACCATTGCTGGATTCAATATGATTTTATCAGGTGAATTAGATGATTTACCAGAGCAGGCATTTTACTTAGTTGGCAATATTGATGAAGTTAAAGCAAAGGCTGAGAAAATAAAATCAGAAAAATAAATATTTATTACTTATATATTTTACTTTCAATAATTTTAAATTAATGGCAATTTCTCTAAAAGTTTTAGCTCCTAATAAAAATATTTATCAAGGAGAAGCTGAAGAAGTAATCCTTCCTAGTACTACTGGTCAGCTTGGTATACTACCAGGACACATCTCTCTGGTTACTGCTATAGATATTGGCGTTTTGAGGCTAAGAATGAATTCCCAGTGGAAATCAATAGCTCTTATGGGAGGCTTCGCTGAAATTGAATCAGATGAAGTTATAGTTTTAGTAAATAATGCTGAAATTGGTTCTGAAATTAATGTTCAAAATGCTGAACAAGATCTTAAAGAAGCAAAATTAGCATTTAGCAAATTTTCTGAAAATGAAAAAAATCCAGAGAAAATAAAAGCCTTGAATGAGATTTCAAAGGCTGAGGCTAGGATTCAAGCTGCAAAAAACTAATATTTAAGCGGTTCCACAAAAAGTTACTTCGGGAAACTTTAATTTGGCTTCTTCTAATTTTTTTGTCTTTCCTTCTTCTTGCCAATAATTTATCACTTCAGTAGCTTTATTCAATATCTCTACTCTTTCGTTATCTGTAATCCAACCTTTATTCTCAAGTTCGCTTTTTAATTTTTCCCAAGCATCATCTCTTGGCCAAAAATAATAGGCCGTAAGTGGGCTTGGACCTCCACCTACTATTTGATCTACTGCTAAAGCCACATTATCAGGTAACCACAATACTTTAATTATGAACCTTCCTTCGTCAGGTTTAGGAGTATAACCAGTAGGTACTCCATCTTCATCAATTGTTGCTGCTGCTAATACAGCTGTGGCACCCATCATTCCTGAATTAGGAGAGGAATTTTTAGACTTTGGGGCATCACTACTTTTTTCCTTTTTTTCTGTCGAGTTTTGATTTAACTTATCTGATGAGGTCATCCACTTTTTTATGTTTAATAAATAATTTATCAGTTTATGGTCACATTTTGATTGATTTAATCAAAATTTCTTGATTTTAGTTATTGATAACTTCCAAAGAGGATTTTTATCTATCATGAGATACCTCATAAAAATCATAAATAGTAGCCTCCAATGAATCCCAAAGATCTTTAGGGATATCGTTTTCTTCTGCGAACATGCCAAGCTGACTAGCTAAGCCTCTAGCTTGGGACAGTTTCGAATCATATGAATCGGACTTATTCATTTTTTAGCTTTAAACTTAATAAAAAATAAATGTATTAATTAGATAAGTCAAATTTTAAAATTCTAAATCAGAAATTTCTTTTAGTGCAGCAATACTTAAAACTTCTGGATTTGTATCTGCGACCAGGACATCATCTTCTATCCTTATCCCTATGCCTTTCCATTTCTCATCTATTTGGGGTTGTCCCTCAGGGATTGGGATCCTATCACTTATATATACCCCAGGTTCTACCGTAAGAATCATTCCATTCTGCAAAGGCACTTCATAGTCCCCCATTCTGTATGCTCCAACATCATGAACATCTAAGCCGAGCCAATGTCCAGTTCTATGCATGTAAAGATGTTTATAAGATTGATTCTCAATAATCTCCTCAGTAGTGCCAGACAATAAACCAATTTCTTTTAATCCTTCTATAAGAATTTTTAAAGCAACATTATGAACAGCACTAGAATTCGATCCCTTTACTACACTTTTAATGGCATTTTTCTGCGCACTCAATACAATTTCATAAATAACTTTTTGCTCATTAGAAAATTTACCACCTATTGGAATAGTTCTTGTTATGTCTCCATTGTAATAATCAATTAATGAGCAACCAGCATCCACCAACAATAAATCTTCTTTCTTCAAGGGTGAGTTATTTGAAGTGTAATGCAAAATACAGGCATTATCTCCCGATGCAACAATTGAGTTATAAGCTGGTCCTCTCGCCCCTTTTTCCAGAAAGAATCCCTCTAGAAGACCCTGAATTTGTCTTTCATTTTTCTTTGATGAGATAGATTCTCTAACTAATTCATGAGCTTCGGCTGAGATTTGTACAGCCTCTCTCATTCTCTTAATTTCAAATTCACTTTTAATTAATCTCATCTCATTCAAATAAATTTCTGGAGATTTTATAGAATTTCCACCAATGCCTAATCTTGAGCGATTTTCAAGTTGTTGTGAAAAAATTTCCAGTATTATTTTCTCAACTGATGGATGCTTACCAATAGAAAAAACAAGTTCATCAGAACCATTTATATAAGCTGGTAGTAAATCTCTTAATTCGTTTATTGAGTGAGCCTTATCAGCATTAAACTCTTTTTCAGCGCCTTCCAAACCCCATCTAAAGCCATGCCAGACTTCGCTTATAACATCTTTAGGCGCAACAAACATAATAAATCGCTCTCCCTTTGGCTTATGCGATAAGAAAAGAGCGACTGCATCTGGCTCATCGAAACCGGTTAAATACCAAAAATTACTATCTTGTCTAAAAGGATATTCACAATCAGCATGATGTTTTACGAGATTAGCACCTGGGACAATAGCAGCTTTTCCATTTAATTTATTGAGGAAGATTTCTCTTCTTTCTTCAAAGACTTTATTTTCAGGTTTAAACATAGATTGTGTATTGGCGTGTTTAAAAAAAAAATGGAAGAATGAATTAGTAAAGATTAAGTACCTAATTTATTTTAATGGAACCAAATGTTTACGGTTTAGTTCTTCTTATAATTGTTATCTTAATTGGGTCAGCATGTTGTTCGGGAGTAGAAGCTGCTTTCTTAGCTGTAAATTCAATTCGAATTCTAGAGATAGCCTCTAAGCAAAAACCAAAGAGTTCTGCAGATCAACTCCTTAAACTTAGAAAACATCTCGGAAGGACATTAACTGTAATTACTATTACTAATAATGGATTTAACATAATTGGAAGTCTTATTTTAGGCGTATATGGAGCATTGGTAATTAATAGTAGTTATGGCTTAACCCTGTTTTCAATTGTTTTTTATATCCTAGTTGTTTTAGTAGGAGAAGTACTACCAAAGGCTCTTGGTACAAGGTTCTCAGTTCAAATAGCATTATTATCAGTTCCTATCTTGAGAATATTGAATACTTTAATGAGGCCATTCCTAATATTAATAGAACAAATATTTCCAGTTATTACTGCAGAAAATGAAATTTCAACTGATGAAGAAGAAATTAGACAAATGGCGAAAATTGGAAGTCAAAAAGGTTTGATAGAAGCTGATGAGGCAGCAATGATATTTAAGGTTTTTCAACTAAATGATTTAAAAGCTAAAGATTTAATGATCCCTAGAGTATCAGCACCTTGTCTTGATGGGTCTTCAAATCTTGAAGAAATTTCAAAACTTATAATGGCTGATAACTCTCCATGGTGGGTTATTTTGGGAGATAAAGTTGACAAAATTCAGGGAGTAGTTCCCCGTGAGAGAATGCTAGCAGAATTAATTAACGGAGAAAATAAAAAATTATTATTGTCAGAAATTTGCGAACCTGTGGACTACATTCCTGAAATGATTAAAGCGGATCAATTATTAACAAGATTTGACAAGAATCATAAAGGAGTGAAAGTAGTAGTAGATGAATTTGGAGGATTCGTGGGCATTATTGGTGCAGAAGCTGTGTTATCTGTTTTAGCTGGCTGGTGGAAAAAATAAATCATGAAAGAATTGAAAATTAATAAAAATTATTTACTTTTAAAAAATTGGTGGGAGACTATTGATCTTACGAACTATGAAAAAAGTCATTTTAATAGAGAAATAATTTCTTTTAATCAACAACTTTTTAGGCTCAAAGAAAAAAAAATAAGAATCGGCGCATATGGTAAATCAGGCGTAGGAAAATCCTCTGTTTTAAATTCTTTATTAAAAAAAGATATATTTAAAGCAGACATTATCAATGGGACCACAAGAGAAATACAATCTGAAGAATGGAAATTTAAAGATCAAACACTCAACAGTGTGGAGTTACTAGATTCTCCAGGATTTGATTTCTGCGATATTAAATTCCCGGATAAAGTTTACTCTTGTATAAATCACTCAGATATTATTTTATTTATAATTTCGGGAGATCTAAATAGAAATGAATTAAGCGAAATCAGTTCCTTTATTCAAGATGGGAAAAAAATTATCTTAATTTTGAATAAAATCGATCTTTTTAATAAAGTTGAATTAAAAGAAATAATAGAAAATATAAATTTTAAGCTTCCAAAAGATTTAAATATTCCCATAATTATTAATCATGAAAATAATCTGAAAAATTACATGACAAAAATAATAAATCAACATGGTGAGATATTTTTAACACTAAATTCTCTTCAATCAGCTGACAAATTGTTTCTAATGATAAAAGAGCAAAGATTGAAAAGGAGGCAGAAATTAGCTCAGTCAACTATTGGTAAATTTTCTACCATAAAGGCATCAACTGTAGCTCTTAATCCTTTTATTTTAGTTGATATTGCTAGTAGTTTTGCACTAGATACTGCATTGATTAGCGAATTAAGTAAGATTTACGGATTAAATTTGAAGGGTGAATCCACAAGAAATATATTCAAAAACATATCTATTAATAATTTATTTTTAGGCTTAACTCAAGTCGGAGTCAATACATCCTTCAACCTTATTAGAAAAGTAATTATATTTACCGCACCTTTCACAAACGGGCTATCATTATTACCATATGGACCTATAGCAAT
>QCQY01000015.1 GCA_003209475.1 Prochlorococcus sp. AG-459-B06 | reverse complement strand
AAGTTTTTATAAAAGAAGAAGGTATTAAGTTATTTTCCTCTAGAAAAGCTCGATCTCTTAATTTAACTCCGTCAATCCAAGAGGTTGTGATAATCCTTTTAGATGAAAACTGTTTTTCTAATTTAGGAATAAAAATATTTGGGTTTTCTTTGAATAAATTTGCAAACCTCAAAGCATTTTCGGCCTCTTTTTGATAGTCAATTTCATCAAAAAGTGCCTTGCCGAATTCATCTATTATTTCTCCAATTCCCACACCTATATTTAATGGTAAGAATGGGGATAAAAAAGTTCCCAAAAACCTTAATATTACGACATCCCTTCTTATGAGAAAGTACAAATTTGGGCGCTGTACTTTCACAGCTAGATATGAATTATTTATTTTTGCTTTATAAACTTGACCTAAGCTTGCTGAAGCAATAGGACTATCTGGAAACTCTTCAAATAATTCATTAGCAGGTGATCCAAGTTCCTCTTCAATGATTTTTAAAGCAATTTTGTGATCAAATGCTGGGAGATTATCTTGTAAGTTCGTAAGTTCAGTAAGCCAATCTTGTCTAACAAGATCTGGTCTAGTTGAGAGTGCTTGGCCTAATTTGATAAAACAAGGCCCTAAATCTGTTATTACATCAAAAAGATATTTTGAGAGTTTTTTTTGTACATTTTTATTTTTGCTGTTACCTTGAAAAAGTATTCTTAAAAAAAGGAAAATAAAGGTTAAAAGGATATATAAAACTCTTGGAATAAAAATCCATGGCCTCAAAATCAACCAAAATAAGTCATCTTTTGCTGAATATTTCAAATAAAATCTTTCCATTAAAGTTAAAAAATATCAAAAAAGATTAGCATGTAGTTCATTCTATATATGTAAATAATACTTTATGAGCATTTCATCTTTTCTAACTAAAAAGTTTTTAAAGTCTTTATTCTTTCCCGCTCATAACAGAGGGGAAGCTTTACCAAAGAAATTAGTGAAGTTATTAAAAAATCCGCCTGGGTATTGGGACTTGCCAGAACTACCAGAAATAGGTTCACTACTATCCAAAAGCGGATTAATTGCTAAATCTCAAAGAGAATTCTCTGACAAATTTGGGGCGAAAGGATGTTTTTTTGGAGTTAATGGAGCTTCCGGATTAATACAATCAGCAGTTATTGCAATGGCAAACCCAGGCGACAATATCCTGATGCCCAGAAATGTTCATATAAGTGTTATAAAAATCTGTGCGATGCAGAATATAAATCCAATATTTTTTGACCTAGAATTTTCAAACGGAACGGGGCATTACAAACCAATTACAAAAATTTGGCTGGAAAATGTATTTAAAAAATTAAATTTAAATGAGAATAAAATTGTAGGGGTGATTCTTGTAAATCCCTCTTATCATGGTTATGCAGGAGATTTAGAGCCTTTAATAGATTGTTGTCATCAAAAAAATTTACCTGTTTTAGTTGATGAAGCCCATGGTTCATATTTCCTTTTTTGTGAAAACCTTAATTTGCCAAAACCGGCATTATCATCAAAAGCTGATTTAGTCGTTAATTCATTGCATAAGTCACTCAATGGATTAACTCAAACGGCTGTACTTTGGTATAAAGGGAATTTGATTAATGAAGATAATTTAATCAAAAGTATTAATTTGTTGCAAACTACTAGTCCAAGTTCCTTATTACTTTCTTCATGTGATGAATCTATTAGAGACTGGCTTAATAAAAAAAGTTTATCAAAATATCAAAAAAGAATTTTAGAGGCAAAAAGTATTTACAAAAAATTAATTCAAAAAAATATTCCTCTTATAGAAACTCAAGACCCATTAAAAATTGTATTAAATACATCTAAGGTTGGAATTGATGGTTTTACTGCTGATAATTTTTTTTATAGAAATGGCCTTATTGCTGAATTGCCAGAAATGATGACTCTCACTTTTTGTTTAGGATTTGGAAATCAAAAAGATTTTCTTAATTTATTTGAAAAGTTATGGAAAAAATTACTATTAAATTCCAAAAAATCAAAAAGTTTAGAAGTGTTCAAATCGCCCTTTAAATTAGTTCAAGCACCCGAAATCGAAATTGGAATTGCTTGGAGAAGTGAGACTAGGAGTATTCCTTTCTCGCAATCGTTAAATAAAATATCTGGAGATATTATTTGCCCTTATCCTCCAGGGATACCTCTACTAGTTCCTGGAGAAAAAATTGATAAAGATAGGTTTAATTGGATAAATAATCAAAGTTTATGCAACAAAGATCTGGTAAATTTTAATATAAGAGTAATAAAAGTATAGAAATTTCATATGAGATTAAGAAGTGGATTACTTATAGGAATTTTTGGTTTAATTGTTGTTTTGTTAGGCGGATGGGTTTTTACATTTGCAACAGCGTTGCTTACATATTTAGCATTATTGGAATTTTTTAGAATGGCAGAATTTAAAGGAATAAAACCAGCCACAAAAACCACATTATTTTCATCTTTCATTATTATAATTTCTACTTATCTTGAGTCCATTGGTGTTCTTGAGGGAGAAATATCAAATTCAATTTTGCCAATCTGTTCAGTTGGAATATGCACTTGGTTACTTTTGCAACCAAAACCTGGAACAATTTCAGATATTGCGGCCTCTATTTTTGGATTATTCTATTTAGGGTTTTTACCTAGTTACTGGATCAAGTTAAGGGGATTAGATTCTGTCATAATAAGTTCAAATCAGAGTTTTATTTCCTTTGAGAACTTATCAAATACAACAGGTCTGCATTTAACTTTGACTTCTTGTTTTTTAATTGTAGCTAGTGATATTGGTTCTTATTTCATTGGGAAGTCATTTGGTAAAACATCTCTTTCTCCAATATCTCCTAGCAAAACTATAGAAGGTTTAATTGGAGGAATATCCTGTTCAATTTTACTAGCAATATTTTTCGCATTTTTAATGAATTGGGAAAATCCATTATTTGTTGGAATCTTATATGGAATTTCAATTTCTCTTATGGCATTAGTTGGAGATTTAATTGAATCTATGATGAAAAGAGATGCAAAAATAAAAGATTCCGGAACTTTTTTACCTGGACATGGAGGAATTCTTGACAGAATTGACAGTTACATCTTTACTCCATCTGTTTTGTATTACATTTTTATAATTCTCAAGTATCTAAATTAATTAAAAAATCTTTTTATTCCAAAAAATAATCTTGGATGATTTTACTAGATAATGACGGTAGATCTATATGTGGAAGATGACCACAATTTTGCAATCCTACAAAATTTAATTTTTCAATATTTCTTATATTTTTAATCTCTTTTTTTCCAAGAATTCGATCATTTTCTCCACATAATGTTTTAATTGGGACATTTTGGATATATTTATGAGTTCCAGCAAACCCTCCGCTTTTTGCGAATGATGCAAGTGAATTTCTCCATCCTTTGCAACCTAGATGAATTGAAGCAATTTGCTCTTCCATCTCACCAACACATTTATCTGGAAAAGCAAATGCTTGCCTGCAAAGACTTTTTCTGACCTGAGGTAATCCAAGAAATGAGGCGCCAATTTGGTTAAGAGGAAAAGGGATACTCTTAGGTTCTCCAAACAATCCTGCAGGAGACAAAAGGATAATTTTATCAATAGAATCAGACATTTCAAAGGCAAGTTTTAAAGCTATCGAGCCTCCCATGGAGGCACCAATAATTTTTAGATTCTTTGTTATCTGTAGAGTCTTAAGAAGATCAGTTAAATACGAAATTATTTTCAAGGAATTGTATTCATTTGTTACGCACCTTGGAGTAAAACCAAAACCTAATAGATCAGGAACTATAACTTGGAAATTTCTTTTTAATGATTTATATATTCTCCTGAACTCTAAAAAACTACTGTCGAAGCCATGTAGGAGAAGTATGGGTTGACCGTTACCTCCTATAACAACGGGGAATTTTAAAGAATTCCAGTTTTGGTTGAGTTTTATCCACCTAACATCATTTGCCAAATAAAGACCTAAAGGGTCTAATAGTGACAATTTGGCACTTTCAAAAAATTCCACGTTTAAATTATTTAATTGTTCAAAATTGTTTTTAGTCAAAAAAAATTTATGCTTTAATTTTTTGTTGTTCAAAATTTGCAATGACCTCTAGTATGTCTCGTTTATGAATTTCAAAAGGCAAAAAGTGAATCTCAGATTCATCTCGACAAGTAAAATCAGCAATTTTCTCTAAATTATTATTTTCAAAAACATTTATTCCAAGTTGTCCGATAGTTGTTGGCAAATTTAATTCTTTCATAAGTACCAACAATTGCTTAATTGATTGATCAGCTAATTTATTATTGTTTTTCATTTCTTCTAATCTTAATTGCAATAATAATCCAACCCCAACAATCTCACCATGTAAGAATTTATTTGGGGTAATTATCTGAGTGATTGCATTGTGAATAGCATGGGCTGCAGCAGTCCTACACTTTTCTCCTCCAATACCTCCAACTAATCCTGCTGTAAGTCCACACGCCTCTATAGTATTTCCCCAAGAAGGATTATTTTCAAATTCACCCATAAATGCTTTTTGCCCATCTATTAGTAGTTGATCCCTTAAAACTCTCGATATCTGAATAGCCTGTTGAACAAGACCATCTTCTATAGTTGAACTTGTTATTGAGGATTCATACCATTTTGCCAAAGCATCAGCAATACCACTCGCAAGTGTTCTTGATGGAGCTGTTTGAATAAATTTATGATCATATATTAGAATTTTTGGACAAGATCTTAATGCGACATCCTTTATAAATTGACCATCTTTTGTATATATATTTGATAAGGCTGTCCAACCTGCGCATGTAGATGCACTAAGAGGCACAGAGATACAAGGGATATTAAGACAATCTGATATATATTTGCCTGAATCAAGAACTTTTCCACCTCCAGCTGCTATAACAGAATCATTATTATTCTTACAAATAATGTCCTTTACTCTTGATATGTCTTCATAACAACAATCAAATTGTAAATTAGCAGAATAAACACTAAGGTTTTGATTTTTTAAATCATTAAAAATTTTATTCCTAAGATTATTCGTACGAATGCCCCTACCTAAAATTAATGGTCTTTTAGTTAATTTAATAATTTGAGGTAAAGATTTTTCCCAAGCGTAATTTCCCCTAAATATAGTTTCTGGAGAGATTGACTGCATATTAACTTTGAATAATTAGAAGTTAGCACTTGCCAACTCTTGAGAAGATTCTTCAGAAGAAATATTTATTGTAACTTTTTTATTATCATCAATATCAACTGTAGCTTTGTCTCCATCTTTTATCCTCCCAGAAAGAACTTCTTCAGCCAAGCTATCTTCTAGTAAACGCATAACTGCCCTTCTCAATGGTCTTGCTCCGTAGGAAGGGTTATAACCTTCTTCAACAAGTCTTTCTTTGAAAGCATCAGTTACATTTAAATTAATACCTTTATCTTGTAATCGTGTAAAAACTTCTTGCAACATTATTTCAGCAATTTCTTTAACCTCATTTTTAGTTAGTTGTCTGAATACTATGATTTCATCGAGTCTATTTAAAAATTCAGGCCTAAAGTATTGCTTAAGTTCTTCATTAACTAAGGATTTTATTCTATTATATTGGCTATCTTCAACTGAATCACCTGAGAATTCAAATCCTAGACCGCCTCCGCCTTTCTCGATTACTTTAGAACCTATATTCGAAGTCATTATTAATAAAGTATTTTTAAAATCAACAGTTCTACCCTTAGAATCAGTCAATCTTCCGTCTTCAAGAAGTTGCAATAGTAAATTAAATACATCTGGATGGGCCTTTTCAACTTCGTCAAATAAAACAACTGTATAAGGACGTCTTCTGACAGCTTCAGTAAGCTGACCACCTTCATTAAAACCAACATACCCAGGAGGCGAACCTATAAGTTTGCTAACTGTATGTCTTTCCATAAATTCTGACATATCTAATCTGATCATTGCCTCTTCACTACCAAAGAAGTATGAAGCCAATGATTTAGTCAATTCAGTTTTGCCAACACCGGTAGGGCCGGAAAAAATAAAACTTGCTATGGGTCTGTTAGGATTTTTTAACCCAACTCTTGCTCTTCTTATAGCTCTTGAAACAGCTTTTACAGCTTCATCTTGTCCAATTAGCCTTTGGTGAAGCGTTTCCTCCATATTAAGAAGCTTGACTGATTCAGTTTCTGTTAATTTTTGAACAGGAACTCCTGTCCACGAAGCTACAATATGGGCTACATCCTCTTCACTAACAAGAGGGTTTTGTAAGAGTTTTGACTCACTTTTGATAGAATTCTCAGCATCAGATGAATCTCCAGAAGTAGATTCTTTTTTATTTTCCAATACCTCTTTAATTTTTGCAGATAATTCCATCTCTTTTTCACGTAATTGGCCAGCTTGGTCAAAATTTTGATCCCGTACAGATTCTTCCTTCTGTTTCTGGACTTGTCTAAGTTCTCTGTCTATTACTTTGGCTTCAGGCGGAAGTTTAGAATTTATTAAACGTACTCTACTTCCAGCCTCATCGATGAGGTCTATAGCCTTATCAGGTAAAAATCTATCAGATATATAACGATCACCTAAATGAGCTGCTGCTTCCAGCGCATCATCAGTAATTTTAAGACGATGATGTTGTTCGTAACGTTCTCTGAGGCCTTTTAAAATTTCGATTGTATCTTCAATAGATGGCTCCCCAACCATTACAGGTTGGAATCTTCTTTCAAGAGCAGCATCTCTCTCAATATGTTTTCTATACTCATCAAGTGTTGTTGCTCCAATACATTGAAGTTCTCCTCTCGCTAATGCTGGCTTCAGGATATTTGCTGCATCTATAGCTCCTTCAGCAGCTCCAGCACCAATTAAAGTATGTACTTCATCTATAACAAGTATGACGTTGCCTGCCGATTTAATTTCTTCCATTATTTTTTTTAATCTTTCTTCGAATTCACCTCTATATTTAGTTCCTGCGACTAGGAGTCCTATATCAAGTGTCAAAACTCTTTTATCTTCAAGTATGTCTGGAATATCTCCAGTTTGTATTCTTTGTGCCAAACCTTCTGCAATGGCTGTTTTGCCTACACCTGGTTCCCCAATAAGAACAGGATTATTTTTTGTTCTCCTACCTAATATTTGCACTACCCGATCTATTTCTGAATGGCGGCCAACTACTGGATCTAATTTTGACTCACTTGCTAATTTTGTTAAATTTGTTCCAAATTCATCGAGGGTAGCAGTTTTTAAGTTGCCTTTAGATGTGCTAGCTCCTGTACCAACTTCGGCTGTTTCACCTAGCATTCTTATAACTTGGGTTCTTACCTTGGTAAGGTCAATATTAAGATTTTCTAGTACTCTTGCAGCAACACCTTCGCCTTCTCTTATTAAACCTAATAAAAGGTGTTCAGTACCTATGTAATTATGACCTAATTGACGAGCCTCTTCTAAAGATAATTCTAAAACTCTTTTAGCCCTCGGGGTGAAAGGTATTTCTACGGCAACAAACCCTGAACCTCTACCTATTATCTTTTCCACCTCTATCCTTGAATCTTTTAAATTAACTCCAAGTGATTTGAGCACTTTCGCAGCAACTCCAGTTCCTTCTCCAATTAACCCTAAAAGAATTTGTTCAGTTCCAACGAAATTATGACCAAGTCTTCTAGCTTCCTCTTGTGCAAGCATGATGACTTTTATAGCCTTTTCTGTAAATCTTTCAAACATTAGAAGATCAAATTTTCTACTAATAACCTACCAGTAATATGTCAGTTTTGTGTTCAGAATGAGCTTTTGTGAATAACCAAAAGTATATTTTATTAAATTAAATTGAACTTTTTTAGTGATATAGCAAGAAATTATAGTAATTTCAAGCATTCTGGTTATCCGAACAATTAAATTTTTACATTATTTTGTTGTTAATTTTTTTTCTTTTAAAAGAGCATGTGAACCATCTTTATAATAATTTTTTCTTATTCCTACAGTAGAGAAATCAAAGCGACTATAAAATCTTTCAGCAGTAATATTACTCTGAGAAACCTCCAATAGTAATTTCTTTAGATTTAATTTTTCACATTTTTTTATTAAATAGCTCATGAGATATGATCCAAAACCCTTTTTCCTAAATTTCTTATTTATAACAAAATAATTTATTTGAGCTTCATCAAGAACAACTTGAAAAACACATATTCCAATGACTAAATTTGTTATTATTAATACAAAAATTTTTGTATCTTCTTTTTTGAATTCGTTAGTCCATTGTTTTTTGCTCCATAGGGAAATAGTATTTAAATCTAATTCATAACATAAATCAATATCTTTCTCATTTATTTGTTTGATAGATATCATTTTATTATGTACGTATATTTAAAAAGTTCAACTCAAGAGTCATTATAAAATATGACAGTTTGGCAAAACTTTATTTAAGTTTCTCCCATGGAAGAAAAAAAATCTTTTTTAGAACAGAAAATCGACTTGGAAAGTCCTAATAAAAATATAGTACCTATTACTACATCTATTGGAAGAGATGGGAAATTGTCAGTTGGTGGATGTTCTATTGAAGAGTTAGTTAAAAAATATGATTCTCCTCTTTACATATTGGATGAGATCACTTTAAGAAATTCTTGTAGAGCTTATAAAAAAGCATTAGAAAAATATTACCCAGGGGGATCTCTCCCTATATACGCTTCCAAGGCAAATAGTTCTATATTCATGAGTAATCTTGTTTCCTCAGAAGGTTTAGGACTTGATGCAGTGTCAGAGGGAGAATTATTAACTGCTCTAAAGGGTGGGGTACCAAATGAAAAAATTGTTTTTCATGGGAATAATAAATCTGACAAAGAAATTGATTTTGCAATTAGAAATAACATAAAAATAATTGTAGATAATGACTATGATTTAAGAAGACTAGAGGATGCATCAAATACGTTAAATCATGACTTAGAAATAATGATTCGCTTTACTCCTGGAATAGAATGCCATACACATGAATACATAAGAACAGGTTCATTTGATAGCAAATTTGGTTTTGGAATCGAATATTTGAATAATTTATTTGCAAGCATAAGCGAAGCCAAACATTTAAAATTAAAAGGACTACATGCTCATATTGGTTCCCAGATTTTTGAACTAGACCCTCATAAGGATCTAGGTGAAATAATGGTAAAGGTTATTTTAGACGCCAAAAAATTTGGCCATAATATTAAAGAACTTAATGTTGGTGGAGGTTTAGGCATTAAATATACAAAAAATGACGATCCACCTTCTATAGATGAATGGGTAAAAACAATTTCCTACTCAGTTGTTAAAGCCTGTAAAAAACACAATTTAGATCTACCAAAATTGATGTGTGAACCTGGAAGATCCATCGTATCTACAGCAGGCATAACAATTTACAAAATTGGGGCTTTTAAAGAAATTCCTGGAATCAGAACTTATTTGTCTGTTGATGGCGGGATGAGTGATAATCCAAGGCCCATAACATATCAATCAAATTATTCTGCATGTTTGGTAAAAAACCCCTTTAATGTAGACTCTAAAAATAAATATACAATTGCTGGCAAACACTGCGAATCGGGAGATGTATTGTTTAAGGAGATAGAACTAGCAAATTGCGAAACAGGAGATCTAATATGTGTTTTTGGTACTGGTGCATACAATAATTCAATGAGTTCTAACTACAACAGAATTCCAAGACCCGCAGCACTTTTAGTTTGTGATGGAGAAGCAGAGATTATTCAAAAAAGAGAAAGTCCACTTGATCTTTTGAAATATGATGTTTTGCCTGATCGCTTTATTAAATAAAGTTAGGTAAATTTAAATTAATTTTGTTTTTAGTGTGAATTTCTGGGGAATTATAAATTTTAAACTTTTATTAGATGTCTTATTTGCTGTTGGTTTCGGGCTTTTATTATTCTCTAGAGTAAAAGAGCAACGGACATTATGGCTTCTAAGAGGATATTTGTTTTTAGTATCATCCGCATGGTTTATTCAAAGATATGCATACTTACCACTTACATCAAAATTAATTGATGCTGCAGTCCTCGCTTGCTCTCTCTCATTAGCGATCCTTTGGCAAGGAGAGTTAAGAAGATTAATGGAACTACTAGGCACTGGTAGGCTAGCTGTATTACTTGGGAATCCACCAAAGGAATTTAGAGCAACTTCAACTACAATTACTCAGTTAGTTGATACTGCAGGTAAGCTCTCTCAAAATAGAAGAGGCGCTTTAATCGTTGTAGATTTGGGTAGTGACTTAAGACCTGAAGATTTTTTATATTCAGGTACCAATATTGAGGCAAAATTATCAACTGACCTCTTAATAAATCTTTTTGCTACAGATACGCCTTTACATGATGGTGCAGTTCTTGTGAAAGGGAATAAAATAGTTTCTGCTGGCGTAATACTTCCTCTCTCAAGACAAGGAATAAGTAGATATGGCACAAGACATTTAGCAGCACTAGGAATTACAGAAAGATTTGACAGATGTATTTGTATTGTTGTTTCTGAAGAAACAGGTACGTTATCATTAGCAAACCAAGGCAAACTCGAAAGGCCAATAACCAGCAGCAGGTTACAAGAACTTCTTGCAAAATTGATTGGTAATCAAAACTCTATTGGAGCAAATAAAGCATCTTTAAGTAAAAATGTCTTATCCCAAAAGACAGACTCGGGTGATAATATCAACAGTGATATTAATAAAAAAGAGTCAGAAAAATCAGAAATTTTTATTAAAAAACAGGATTAACTAATGAGTTTAGAAAAAGTAATAGAAGATAAAATTAGTGACTTATTAATAAAAATAGATAAGCAAAAATTGCCCAAACATATAGCAATAATTATGGACGGCAATGGGAGATGGGCAACAAGAAAAGGTTTACCCCGATCATTTGGACATAAAAAGGGCGTTAGTGTATTAAAAAAAATTCTCAAAGCTGCAAAAAATTTAGGTTGTAAAGTAATTACTGTTTATGCTTTTTCTACTGAGAATTGGACAAGACCATCAAAAGAAGTTGATTTTCTTATAAATCTTTTTAGCGTAGTTTTAAAAAACGAAATTAAAGAGATACATGAAGAATCAACAAAAATAAAATTCATTGGAGATTTAACTCCTTTCCCAAAAGATTTAAGAGAGATAATCTCTAGTTCAGAATCACTTACTAAAAACAACAATAAATTTTTATTCAATGTTTGTGTTAATTACGGAGGTAGACAAGAAATTGTAAAAGCTGCAAAAAAACTAGCATTAAAATCTTCTGCTGGGGAAATAAAACCAAGTGAAATTAATGAAGAATTATTTAATTCAGAGTTATTAACTGGAGGGATTAAGGATCCAGAATTACTAATAAGAACTAGTGGCGAAAAAAGGATAAGTAATTTTTTATTATGGCAATTAGCATATTCAGAAATTTATATATCTGACGTACTTTGGCCAGAGTTCAATGAGCATGAATTTCTTAAAGCAATAATTGATTTCCAATCAAGAAATAGACGTTTCGGCGGTATAGAATCATTACCAAATGAATCTTTTGGAGATTCTCAATATTCTTCCTAATAAAAATGGCTAATTCGAATAATCAGTTATTAAAAGAAATTAGGTTCGATTGGAATAAAGAGGAGATATTGGAAATCCTTAATATGCCTCTTATTGATTTAATGTGGGAATCACAAACTGTTCACAGGAAATTTAACAAATACGACATTCAATTAGCATCATTATTCAGTGTAAAAACTGGTGGATGTGAGGAAAATTGTTCCTACTGTAGCCAATCAATTTATAGTGCTAGCGAAATCAAAAGTCATCCACAATTTCAAGTTGAAGAGGTTTTAGCAAAGGCTAAAATAGCAAAAAATGAGGGTGCAGATAGGTTTTGTATGGGTTGGGCGTGGAGAGAAATTAGAGATGGAAAATCTTTTAATGCAATGTTAGAGATGGTTAGCGGTGTAAGAGATTTAGGGATGGAAGCATGCGTAACTGCTGGGATGCTTACAGAAGAACAAGCTTCTAGACTTGCTGATGCAGGTTTGACCGCGTATAACCACAATCTTGATACTAGTCCTGAGCATTACAAAAATATTATTACGACTAGAACTTATCAAGACAGACTAGATACTATCGAAAGAGTAAGGAATGCAGGAATAAATATTTGCTGTGGAGGGATAATAGGCTTGGGAGAAACTAATGGCGATAGAGCATCTCTTTTGGAAGTGCTTTCAAACATGAATCCACACCCTGAAAGTGTTCCTATAAATTCATTAGTAGCTATTGAAGGTACTGGTTTAGAAGATAATCAAGAGATTGACTCTATTGAAATGATAAGGATGATAGCTACAGCAAGAATTCTTATGCCTAAAAGTAAAATAAGATTAAGTGCAGGCCGAGAAAAGCTTTCAAAAGAAGCCCAAATTTTATGTTTTCAATGCGGGGCAAATTCAATTTTTTATGGAGATGAGTTACTCACAACTTCAAATCCATCTTTTCAATCAGACAGAAAACTTCTTAAAGAGGTTGGAGTATCAATTAACAAAGATTTTGAAACTTGTGAAAAAACATTATCTTCTTTATGAAAGGCAAAAATTATAAAATAGTTTCTCTTTACTCTTTCTTCCCATTTCAAGAAAACTTAATTCTTGATCTAAAAAATAAATTATTAGAAATCGAAAATGAAAACGATCTTTCAGGCTTATTAATTTTTGCAAGTGAGGGCATTAATGGAACTATTTGTGCCGAGAAAAATTTAATAGATATTGTTATCAATTTACTTAATAAATATGCAGATAATAGAGATTTAAATATTAAAGTAAACTTTTCAAAAAAGAGAGTTTTCAAAAAATTAAAAATAAAAATCAAGAAAGAAATAGTTACCATGGGTGTCCATGAAATAAACCCTTCAGAAAATAGTGGGACCTATATTGACTCCGCTGATTGGAATAAGCTAATTAAAAATCAAAATACAATAGTCATTGATACTAGAAATCATTATGAGGTTTCCATAGGTACATTTCAGAACTCTATAAGCCCAAATACAAGAAACTTTAGAGAATTTCCCAAGTGGGTAGATAATCATTTAGATACCCATTTAGAAAATAAAGATTCCACAAATATAGCAATGTTTTGTACCGGAGGAATAAGGTGTGAAAAAGCTACTAGTTTGCTGAAAAAGAAAGGTTATAAAAATATTTATCACCTAAAGGGGGGCATCCTTCAATACCTTTATGATATACCAAAACAAAAAAACTTATTTGAAGGTGAATGTTATGTTTTTGATAAAAGAGTAGCTTTAGATCAAGAATTAGAAAAAGGCTCCTATTCGATTTGTCATGCATGTGGAATGCCAGTTTCAATTCAAGATCAAGAAAGAAAAGAATATAAAAAGGGTATCCAATGTCATTTCTGCATAGATCAATTCAGTGATGATGATAGGAAAAGGTTTGAAGAAAGACAAAAACAAATCGATAGATTAAAAGTGGAAAATCATAAAATCTATAAGGACTAATTTTCAAAATCATGAAAGTTGAAGAATTAGAAAAATTGGCAGGTACCATTGGATTATTAATTAAAATTCAAGTTAGAGAAACTCTCGGATTATGTTTCTTTAGAATCGTCATAGCAGAACAGAAAGATAATATCATTAAGATTTGGGCCGAAATAAAAGGTTGGACTTATTCAAATAAGCAAGGTATTCAGCTTGATACATTAAGAATCCTGAGTAAAGCTCCTGCTTTTGTTTCTGAATTAATATGGGCAACAACTATGGCTTGGGCAATTGAAAAAAAATCAAGCAATAAAGTAAGACTTTTAGCTATTTTTGATAGTGAAGGATATAGTAAAAAACTTGTAAGATATTTTCAGTTAATAGGATTCAAAATTGTAAAAGAAGTTGGTTCTAGCCCATTAGATCTTCTATTAAGACTGGTTTGGGGAGGTGCAGGTACTCTCATGAACGGGGAATGTATTCCCATATTGAAAAAACTTGAAAAGAAACTCTCTTTAATTGAAGAAAGTTAACCCGCATGATAACTACTTCTAACTAAGGGGCCAGAAGATACTTTCTTGAATCCTAATTTCTTAGAGAAGCGATGTAAATATTCAAACTCTGATGGATCCCAATATTTCTTAACTGCCAAATGATTGAATGAGGGCCTTAAATATTGGCCAATTGTAATTTGATCACAATCTATTTTTTTAAGGTCATAAATTGTATTTTTTATTTCATCCAATGTTTCCCCAAGACCTAACATAATTCCTGATTTAGTTTGAATATGAGGGGCAATATCTTTTGACTTTTTTAGTAAACTAAGAGATTTTTTGTAATTTGCACCTCTCCTTACTTCTTTTTGCAGCCTTTCAACAGTTTCAAGATTATGATTAAAGCATATTGGATCTTTTTCTAAAATCATCTTCAATCTCTCAGTCTGAAGGTTATTTGTTTCATCAAAATTTTTGCCCCCACCCCATAAATCAGGAGTTAAAACCTCTATTTTAATTGTTGAATCAAGTTTTCTAATCTCATCAATTGTAGATATAAATAAATTTGCACCATGATCAGGGAGATCGTCTCTAGCTACAGATGTCAAAACAACATATTTCAAATTTAATACTTTCACTGCTTCAGCGACTTGAGTACATTCATCAATATCGATAGAACTAGGTCTACCTTTACTTACCTGGCAAAAAGCACAAGAACGAGAACATATGGATCCACCCAGTAAGAAAGTGGCTGTTCCTGAGGCATAACATTCTGCTCTATTTGGACATCTTGCTTCTTCACAAATAGTATGAATATTTGATTTTTTGATGAGTGTTTGTATTTTTTCGAACTCTGAAGCTTTACTAATAGGAAATTTAATCCATGAGGGAAGTCTTAAAATTTTTTCTTTCTTGATTAGATTACTGTCTATCATTGTCTAATTTAGTTTTGTTCTTCCCTCTAAGGCCCTTGCAAGTGTAACTTCATCCACATATTCAAGTTCACTGCCCATTGGGAGGCCATATGCAATTCTCGAGACTTTAGTAAAAGGGGCTAACAATTTTCCAATATAAAGACTTGTTGTATCTCCCTCAACACTGGGGGTCAATGCCAATATGACCTCATCTATTTCAGAATTACTAACTCTTTCTACCAAGCTTCTTATTTCTAAGAGTTCGGGGCCAACAGAATCCATTGGAGATATTAAACCACCAACAACATGGTAAAGACCTTTAAATTCTCTGGCGCGCTCCAAAGCAAGCAAATCTTTAGTTTCTGCTACTACACAGATTAGTTTTTGATCCCTTTCAGTATTTTTACAAATTTCACATTCATCTTCTGAAGTTAAATTGAAACATTTTTTGCAACGACCAACATTACTATGCGCTTCTAAAAGAGCCTTTGAAAAATCTCTTATTGTACTTTCAGGTTGTTTTAAAATAAACAGGGCTAATCGTTGAGCTGTTCTTGGACCAATCCCTGGGAATTTCTCAAAATGACCAATTAATTTTGAAAGCGGTTTGGTATAAGTAATCAAAATTAAACTATTTCTAGAAATAATTTAGACGCAAAATTACGAATTGCCATAATTGTTGGCTTTTAATGTCTTATTATGTTTTTAGTTAGTGATTTCAAACAAAATGGAAAATATTAAATTTAACCCTTACAAATATTTATTTTTGATTTTTTTGTGTTTAACACTGAGTGCTTGTAGTGGCGGACTCAATGCAGGATTAGAAGCTTATCAAAGTCCAGATGGAAGATATGCCTTTTTGTATCCAACAGGATGGACGAGAGTAAAAGTCGATGGAGGACCTGAAATTATTTATCATGATTTAATAAATAGTAATGAGACCTTAAGTTTAGTTATTTCTGATGTAAATAAAGAGGTCCAATTAGAGCAATTAGGAAGCCCAAGTGAAGTAGGTAAAACATTAATTGATAAAGTTATTGCTCCCGAAGGTTCAGGTAGAGAGGTAAAACTTATAAATGCCAATCAGAGGGAGGCATCTAATCATATTTTCTATGATTTAGAATATGAATTAAATTTAAATGAACAGGCCAGACACGAATTAGCTACTGTAGTAATTGATAGAGGAACACTTTACACTTTCGCTGTGGGAACAAATGAAGAGAGATGGAATAAAGTTGACGGTATGTTTAATAATGTAATTGAATCATTTAACTTCTTGATATAGTTTAGAAATTATATACTAGATTCCTAATTGAACATTCCACAAATCAGAATATATTTTGTTCTGATGTAGTAGATTTTCATGTTTTCCGCTTTCAACTATTTTACCTTTATCTATAACAACAATATTATCCGCATTTTTTATAGTGCTTAATCTATGAGCTATTACTATAGTTGTTCTTTCTTTTGTAATTTTAGATAATGATTTTTGAATCAAAGCTTCTGTTTCATTATCAACAGAGGCTGTAGCCTCATCTAATATTAATATTGGAGCATCCTTTAAAACAGCTCTCGCCAAGGCGATTCTTTGACGTTGTCCGCCTGAGAGTCTTTGGCCCCTTTCCCCCACTATAGTTTTATAACCATCTGGTAATTGTTCAATAAATTTATGAGCTTCCGCAATCTTTGAAGCTTTAATGATATCTTTAAGACCTGGGTTGATTGAGCCATAAGCAATATTTTCTTGTACACTGCCATGAAATAAATAAGTTTCTTGACTTACTAAAGAAATACACTTTCTTAAATCACTCAAATTTATTTCTTTAATAGAAATACCATCTAAGGTTATTGACCCATTATTACTATCATAAATTCTAAGTAGTAGTTTTATTATTGTACTTTTTCCAGAACCTGTTAAACCAACAATTCCTAATGTTGAGTTATTTTCAATTTTGAAATTTATGTTTTTTAAAGTTAAATCTCGTCCAGGATAATTAAAATTCACATTATTAAAAATAATTTCTCCTTTGATATCTTTAGGTTCAATTTTTATTTTTCCATCTTTTATTTTTATAGGCGTATCTATGAGATCAATTACTCTATCTATTGAAGCCATAGATCTCTGAAAATCATCCAAAACATGGCCCAAAGTAGTTAAAGGCCATAATAGTCTTTGTGTAATAAACACTAAAAAACTATAAGTTCCTACATCAAGTGTCTTATTCCAAGTTTGGAAACCTCCAATTAATAGAATCGCTATAAAAGCAAATAAGATTGCAAATCTTATAAGAGGAATAAAAGCAGAAGATAATTTTATTGCAGCCTTATTACTTCTTTGATAATCGAGACTTTCTTTATTTAATCTATTTAGTTCCCATTTTTCTTTAGTAAAACTTTTTATGGTTAGAATTCCACTTAAATTATTATTAAGTCTTGATGACAACAGTCCAGCTTTATTTCTAACATCTCTATATTTTGGAGCAAGCCTCCTTTGAAATTTAATTGATCCTAATAATATGATTGGAATAGGAAAGAAAGCAAATAAAGCGATTTTTGGAGCGACAAAAATCATAGTTCCCCCAATTATTAAGACAGTTATAAATAACTGAATAATCTGATTAGCCCCTTGGTCTAGAAATCTCTCGAGTTGATTTATATCATCATTCAAAATAGATAATAGTCTTCCAGTATTATCATTTTCAAAAAAATCCATATCTAATTCCTGGATATGCTCATAAGCTTTAATTCTTAATTTATGTTGCGATAGCTGAGCCAAATTTCTCCATAAAATAGAATATAAGTATTCAAAGGAGGATTCACCAGACCAAACTATTCCTGAAGCAAATGCAAGAAAAATCAATTGTGCTGGAACTTCTTTTATCCCAAAACCAGCAATCCATGAATTCTGTTCCTTTACAACGATATCAACTGCAAGACCAATTATTACAGGAGGAGCTAAATCTAATATTTTATTAATTATGGAACTAAGAAAAGCAAAAAATAGTAACCTTTTTTCTTCAATCAGATTTAAATAAAGTCTAATTATTGGGTTTTTATTGTTCTTAGGCCTCATAAAATAACAATTAAATTTTTCTATTATGATTTAAATTTTCTTTAGTTTCTAATTTACATTTTGTTTTTGCATTTTGATGACTTGAAGTTTGTGTAAATTCTTCGTAGTAACAATCGCAAGCTTCATTCGCAATTTCTTCACTATATACCATTTCTGCTTTCATCATCTCCTCTTTGACACTCTGAAGACAAAATAATTTTATGATTGAATTTTGTTTCGTTTGAGCTAGATAGTAACTATTAATAGAGTTGAATATGATTATCAGATTCACAAAAATAAAGAATTTATATTTGCTAGCTTTCATTCTCTATCCCTAGTTTCTGACTTTAATTTTTTTTAATTTATTTTTAGTTTCTCTATGCAGATCTCTGGGTAAATCTACCAAACTGTAATCATTGAAAATCTGTATTTTTCCTATGGATCTACCATTTATATTAGTTGAATTACAGATTGAGGATATAATATTCGCAACTCTAACCCCATCAAATTTACCAAAGTTAAATTTGTAGGTTTCAAAAGAATCATTTTGATAATTAGTTCTTCTATTCGAATTTCTCATTCGATTATTACTATTTCTATTGGATCTATTTCGATCAGTATTATTTTGTTTATGAATCCAAGAATCATCTTCATTAACAAAAAATGATTTGTTACCTATTACTAAATTAATCGCAGCCATCGCAATATTTGAATCATCCATAGAGTAATTTTCTTTTAAATTATCTACTACATCAATAATCAAAGCTTCATTTTCATCTTTAGCTAAAGAACTCTCATTAACATTCTCTATAAGTTTCTCCATCCTTTTTTCATTTATTGTTTTATTACTTGGTATATTAATTTCTTCAATCTTAGTTCTCGTTGAGTTTTCTAAGTTTCTTAGAAAATGTTTTTCTCTTTGATTAACAAATAAAATTGCTTCTCCTGATCTGCCTGCCCTCCCAGTTCTTCCAATTCTGTGAGTATATGTTTCTTTATCAAAAGGAAAATCGTAATTAACAACAAGTTTTATCCTCTCAACATCTAATCCTCTAGCTGCGACATCAGTTGCAACAAGAATATTAATGAATCCTTTTTTTAATCTATCTACAGTATTTTCTCTTTGATTTTGAGGTATATCTCCATTAAGTACTGCAACAGTATGACCAGAATTCTCTAAAGCTTCAGCTATTGAAGTAGTAAGTAGTTTTGTCCTCACAAAAATTATTACTCCCTCGTTATTAAGTTCTAATATTCTTTTTAAAGCATCTAACTTATGATGCCTTTGTACATACAGAAATTTTTGCGAAATTAATTGAGTTTCTTTTTTGACACTTTTGATTGATATTTCGGCGGGATCATTAAGATATTTTTTTGCTATATTTCTTATCTCACTAGGCATTGTTGCTGAAAACAATACCATCTGCTTATTTTCCGGAAGTTGATCTATTATCCATTCAATATCTTCAAGAAAACCCATATTTAACATTTCATCTGCCTCATCTAAAACAAGACAGTTAATGTCTTTAATTTTAAAAGTTCCCTGCCTGATATGGTCCATTATTCGGCCAGGAGTTCCAACTACTACGTCAACTTTTCTTTTCAATGCAGAAATTTGGTTTCTATAGTCGGTACCTCCATATATTGCAACCGTCTTAAAATTACTAGATTCAGAACTATAACTTTTAAAAGATTCTGCCACTTGAGTTGCTAATTCTCTTGTAGGAGTCATAACTAAAACTTTGGCATTTAATTCATTATTATCTGCAAGTTTTTCTATTAATGGTAATGCGAATGCTGCAGTCTTTCCTGTTCCTGTTTGTGCTTGGCCAAGTAAATCTCTGCCTAACATTAGTTCCGGAATTGCTGCTTTTTGGATGGGAGTTGGATTTTTATATCCTTTATTTGTTAACGAATTTAAGATCGATTGATTAAACCCAAAATCGCGAAATCCATTCTCATTATCATTTCCTTTGGAAACTTCTAATGGTTGAGATTCAATTTCTTTTTTGTTATCTAATTTTTTTAACTCAAGCAGTGAAGCATCTTCATTCTGAGATTTTCCCTGCTCACTATCAAGAGAGCTATTATCAATTTTTAAAACCACTTTAAATACCTAATAATCTTCTGATTAGGCATTCAACAAATATCTAAATTGACTTGAATTGTTGACTAGCCTTACAGAGCCGAATTATTAATCTAACATCTTGGGGTTAAGATCTTACTAATTTCTCAAAAATAAGATTTAATTTAAATAATATATATCTAGAAATTTTTTCGCTCTTGTAACAGCAGTATAAAATAACCTTCTTTCAAAATTATCTCTGCAAAAGATATTTTCACTATCTTCTTTTTCTTTTACAGAATATTGATTCCTTCTATATTTTTGGGACCACAAAATGCTTACTTTCTTATATTCACTTCCTTGAGATTTATGAATAGTAATGGCTATTGCTGGCACAACATTTTCTAAATTAGATGGATCAATTAATGCGACAATTTCTTCGTTACTATCATTAAACTTTCTAAATAGATATTTTCTATTATTCTTTAAACCTATAAGTACTCCGATATCCCCATTTGACAATCCAAGTTCATTATTATTTTTTGTACACATTATAGGAACACCCTCGTTAAGATTTTCAAGGTCATATGGTTTTTTTTGACCAAAAACAAATTCATTTAAATATTCAACACTCCATATTCCAGAATTTTTTTCACATAAAATCAAGTGACTTTGTAAATCAAGAAATATCTTATCTACTAGATCTTTTTCATTAAGCAATAAATTATCAATACCCTTATCAAATATATATTTTTTTTTACTTAGATTTGAAGTTGAAAGATTTAACTTTTTTAGATGACTTGTAATCGAAAAAAATAGATCTTTTGGAATATCTTTTTCTCTACTTTTTGTAATAGTAACTTCTTTTGAATTTTTATCTTTTTCTAATTCTTTTATCTTTTGATTAAGTAAAGAAAAATCATTATTAAATATTAAACTACTAATTAATGTTATATCTCCACTATTTCTAAAAGTTTTTTCTAAATTTATGACAGAAGATTTAATTGAACTATTTTCACTATATTCAAACAAATAATTCCAGATAGAACAATTATTTACTGGAGATAATTGATTTCTATCTCCAACTAAAATAATTTTACAGTCCTTTGCTAGTAAACTTAAAACTGAATCAATCAAGTCGATGTTAACCATTGACATTTCATCAATTATGAAAACATCAAGTTCCTTTAGTTTAAATTTCAACTTAAGAGATTTATTTTCAGAATTTAAAATCCATCTATGTAAAGTTTGAAATTCTATTTGGTCTAGAAATTTGCTAAATGGAATATTTTTTTTATCATTAAGAGCTTCTTTGAGACGAGCTGTAG
>QCQY01000014.1 GCA_003209475.1 Prochlorococcus sp. AG-459-B06 | reverse complement strand
TATTTATAAAAGAAAAAAGCGCGGCTATAAAAATAAATAATGTTGCTAAAAATGTCCCTAAAATTTGTATAAAGCTTTGCGCCGCCGGCATTTTCAGTTGCCGTATTTGTATTTGCTCCATATGATGTGGAAGTTCGAGGTTTAAAACTCGATTTAAATCTTTTTTTTTTAAACCTTTGCTCTAATTTAAATTTCAATGAACAAAGCTGATTTAGTAAATCTTGTTGCAGCTCGTACTGAGCTCACAAAAACGGATGTTTCTTTAGTTGTTGATGCAGCTATTGAAACTATTGTTGATTCAGTAGTGGAAGGCAAAAAAGTCTCTTTACTAGGATTTGGTTCTTTCGAACCAAGAGATCGTTCTGCAAGACAGGGATTAAACCCTAAGACAGGCGAAAAAATAGCAATACCTGCTAAAAGAGTTCCAACATTTTCTGCAGGTAAACTTTTTAAGGATAGAGTTCAAGGGTAGTCTTTTAATCTATTTCATTTTTTAATAACAAGGTGCTTTTTTAGAGCATCTTTTTTTTTAATTTTAATAAAAAGCTAAAAGCTAAATGACCAAAACTCCTGCCGAAGTATCCAAAATCTTAAAAAGTAATGAAATTTTTAACTATTTTATTCTTAAAATTTTTATTATTATCAAATTTCCTTATGGCAGAATCAATACCAACAAAGTCTAAAATTTTAAAACAATCTAGTGATTGTTTTAAAGATTCTCGAAACCCAGTATGTAAAGAATTAGTTTCTGAAATAGAAAAACTACAATTAGTAGTGTTTGACCAAAATAGATTTAGCTGTCAATCTAGTTTATTGGGGCTGCAAACGGAAATTATTGAAGCTTATTTTTTTAATAATTCCTCAAATGAGAAAATTTCATTAATGATCCCATATGTGATTAAAAATTGTTAATTATTAAAATAATTTATTTTTTTGGAATATTATAAATTTGTTATTTAATTTGTAATGGTAAAAGGTTTTTCTGATAATGAAGATAAGAATAATACTCAAAATACTCAAATAAAAGAAGCAAAAGGCTTAGCAGCTTTTCTTAAAGGGAAAAAATTTACTTACACTTTGCCAGGTAAAAAACAAATAAATATTTTTGGAACAATAGTATTAGGCTTAAATTTGATTTTAATAATGTTAGCAATTCTTTATTTTAAGAATCAAGAATTCCGTGACTTTGTTTTTAATGTTGGTCGTTAAATATTTTTAGATCGAAAAAATTTTTTAAATGATATATTAAAATTTTAGAAATTATTATGAAGGTAGTAAATTTAGTTTATCAAGTATTTTTTTTTGGAGTAATCCTTCTGTTTTTGATATATTTTTTGACAGGTTATGACTCTGCTTTTGAGGCAGACCAGAATTGTCATTCATATCTTTCAAGTTACGATAACATATCTGGAAATTATGATTGTGATCATGATACTGAGACACATCAGTGGATACTTTATGAGTCAAATGACAAAAAAGAACCAGCTAAAATTATTAAGAAATTTAGGTACAAATTTTTATAAATCAAATTTTTTATAAAAAAACTTTGCACTTATTATGGAAATTATCGCTGTAATTGTGAAAGTAAGATACTGATATATGCTCCCTTCTAAGTAAATTTTATTTTTATAAAGAGGATAATCAATAAAAGACCCTAATGTTCCCCAAATTATTACCCATACAGATATGTATAGGGTTGCTTTTATCGGATTAGATTTTTTCTCTTCCATTTTTAATTGATACCAAAAATCGAAGAAGTCACAGGCCTGCCGCTAAAAACCAACTCGGTTAATATGAGCATTAAGAATCCAATCATAGCTGCTCTACCATTCACAAGCTCAGCGCTGCTATTAAATCCAAAAACATTCTTTACTTCATCCCCCTGATTGTCTACCCATTTTGAGTATTCATTATCAGTTGATGATGTGTTAGTAAAACCATCATTTTGATTTTCCATTGAAGAGCCTTTTTCTTGCATAAAATTTGAATCTATTTTAATAATTTTTAAACTAATTTAATAGTAAATTAAACTGGAGATTATAAAAAAAATTAAGACAAAAATTATTATCCATAAAAATTTTAATCTCAAAATTAATTGGCAAATTAATTTGATTTTTTCTTCAGTGCAATTATCTCCAGTCTCATTAATTATTGGCTTTTCAATAATTTCATTTTTATATTTACTTTTACCTCCCAATTTAATATCGGAAATATAGGCAAATATTGCTTCTGAAATCCCAGCATTAGGTGAATCATATTTTTTACCATCAAGATAACTTTTTTTTATAATTGATCCATACTCATTAACTTTGGGGCTAACTAAAGGTAATGTGATTAAAACTAATCTTGATGGGACAAATGTAAAAATATCTTCGATTTTTGCACTGAAAAAACCCAAATATCTAAAATAATCATATTTGTAACCTATCATTGAATCTAAAGTACTTATGGTTTTATAAGAAAAACCAAGTGACAAAGGTCCTGGTAGAAAAATTGAGAACTTCATAAAAATAATTCCAATAAAAATCCAAAATAACGGCCCAAAAATTCCATCAACAGAATTTTCGGTAAGGCTCTCGGTACTTGATCTCAAGAGATGTTTTATTGAAGATGAACTGACATCCCTACTTACTATCCTTTGAACCTTCTCTTTGATTATTCTCTTATTTTGGTCATTAATATCTTCGCGTTCTATTAGCTCTGCAATCTCTTTCACACTTGAAATAAGTCCTTTAGTCGCAATACAACTTGAAAGTCCAAAAAAAATTAACAATCCACCGAAAAAATTATTTCTTGATTGCACATAACTGAGTTCTATCAATTTTCCGCAACAAAAACTCATTCCAATTGAGGATACAGCTAAGAATAAACCTCCCCAAAACAATATATTTTTTCCCCCCCCAAAATTATTTATGAAGTAATCAGATATTTTTTTTATGTAAAAGCCAATTACTTGAACAGGGTGGATTATGAATCTTGGATCGCCGATCAATAAATCAAAACCAATCGATCCAAGGAATATTAAAAATAAATTTATTTCAGCCAACTGAACATCGAGCGCAGACCTCTACCTACTTTCTCAATTTCATGTTTTGAGTTCTCCTCTCTTAATTTTGTCATTAAGGGTTTGTTTTTAACGCATTCTTCCACAAAATTCTTAGCGAAAGTCCCATCTTGAATATCTTTTAGAATTTTTTGCATTTCTTTCTTTGTATCATTATTGATAAGTCTTTTACCACTTACATAATCTCCATATTCTGCAGTATTTGAAATGGAATCTCTCATTTGAGATAAGCCTCCCTTAACCATTAAATCAACAATAAGTTTAACTTCATGTAAACATTCGAAGTAAGCAAGTTCGGGCTGATATCCTGCCTCTACAAGAGTTTCGAAGCCTGATTTGACGAGTTCTGATAATCCTCCGCATAAAACCGCTTGTTCGCCAAATAAATCAGTTTCTGTTTCTTCTTTGAAGTTTGTTTCAAGAATCCCAGCTCTCGTTCCGCCAATCCCTTTGGCGTAAGCCATTGCCAATGATCTTGCACTTCCGGAAGAATCCTGCTCAACTGCAAACAGTGCAGGAACTCCTTGACCATTCTGATATTCCCAACGAACAGTGTGTCCAGGTCCTTTTGGGGCAATCATTACAACATCCACAAAACTAGGAGGTTTGATAAGTCCGAATCTTATATTGAAGCCATGAGCAAAACTTAGTATCTTTCCTTCTTTTAAATTTGGTTCTATTTCTTTAAGGTAAACATCTTTCTGAAACTCATCGGGGAGGAGAATCATAATCCAGTCTGCTTTTTTGCAAGCTTCAGAAACGCTAAATACTTGTAGACCATCGCTAATAGCTTTGCTTTCAGACTTACTTCCCTTATATAATCCAACAATTACATCCATACCGCTATCAAGTAGGTTTAGGGCATGAGCATGGCCTTGTGAACCATATCCAATAATCGCTATTGTCTTATTATTTAAAAGACTTAGATCTGCATCTGCGTCGTAAAAGAGTTGGGTCATTAGTTGTAGCTTCTTTGCATTTGATAATTATTATTTTAGACATTAAGGTGTCAATAAACCAAAAAATTATAAATTTAAAAATTAAAATTTAAATATTAATTTAGAAAATTTAAGACTGATTTGCTTCACTTGGATGCGTAATTACTCTATCGATTAAGCCATAATTTTTTGCTTCTTCCGCACTTAGAAAATAATCTCTATCAGTATCCTTTTCAATTTTCTCAAATGATTGGCCTGTCATATCTGCCATAGACATATTTAACATATCTTTAATTCTTAAAATTTCCTTAGCTTCTATTTCAATATCACTTGCTTGGCGTTGAGATGTCCCTCCTAAGGGTTGATGAATCATTATTCTGCTGTGAGGTAAAGCAACTCTTTTGCCTTTTGTACCAGCGGCCAATAGGAATGCTCCCATGGAGGCTGCGAGGCCTACACATATGGTTACTACATCACTTTTTACGTATTTAATAGTGTCATATATAGCCAAGCCAGCAGTTACTGATCCGCCTGGACTATTTATATACAGATAGATAGGTTTGGAATTATCATCAGAATCTAAATAAAGCATTTGCGCAACAAGGCTATTAGCAATACCATCATTCACTTCTTGTCCAAGAAAAAGAATTCTTTCAACACCTAGTCTTGTATATATATCGACCCATCTTTCGTATTGACTTCCTGGAAGTCTGTAAGGCACGCTTGGAGTTCCTATTGGCATGATTTTTAAATAGTTTTGTGAGTGTTAAATTTTATTTGGTAGATCTTTTTGACTTGTGAGTATTCTATCGATAACTCCATAATCTAGGGCTTCTTGGGGGTTGAGATAACTCATCCTGTCAGAGTCTTTTGAGAGTTCTTCGATTGTTTTTCCAGTATTACGAGATAAAATTTCCAGCATTGATTTTTTATTTTTCAAAACTTCCTCAGCTCTTATTTGGATATCGGTTGCTTGGCCTCTTGCTCCGCTTATAGGTTGATGCAAAACAATAGAAGCATGTGGGAGAGCGGCTCTTTGCCCCTTAGTGCCAGATGAAAGAATAACTGCAGCAGTCCCCATTGCTTGTCCGATACATATGGTGTGTACGGGAGGCTTAATGTAGCTTATTGTATCGCAGATAGCGAAAGCTTCTGTTTCAAAACCAACTGCGTCACCAGTGTACCAACTTGTCCCAGTTGAATTGATGTAGAAATAGATTGGTTTTTCTGGATCATCAAACTCTAAATAAAGAAGTTGAGCAATGATTAGCTCAGTAACATCCATTCCCAGTTGTCTTTTCGCATCATCATCTGAAAATAATGGTAAACCAAGATAAACAATTCGCTCTTTTAGTAAAAGAGAGGGGAGATCAGGTGGCGGGGTCCTCATAACGGTGTTTTCGCCGTAATAAGGAGCAGATACAGTCATTTGTATCACAAAATTAAGATTGAACTGATTCTAGCTAGATTTAGCCCTGTGTCGCTGTTGATTTAAAAGATTTGTTTGACTCAGGATTATTTATTAGTTTTCCAAAGATCATTCTTCCAGTAGGAGTTTGTAATGCTCCTGTGATAACAATATCTAATCTGCTTCCCACAAAATTCTTTGCCTCATCAATAACTACCATTGTGCCGTCATCTAAATATCCAATACCTTGCATTTTTTCTTTGCCTTCTCTCACGATTTTTATATTAAGGGACTCTCCTGGTTGTACTTCTGGCCTTAAAGCAATGACCAAATCACTCAAATTCATAACTTTTAATTCTTTAACTTCAGCGATCTGAGAAAGGTTATAATCAGCCGTAATTAAAGTTCCTGTCATATCCTCAGTAATTTTAAGGAGTTTTTCATCTACCCCATTACCTTCATACTTTGTTGGGTTTATTACGAGTCTTCTCCCATATAAATCTCTTAATTCTTTTAATAATTTGAGACCTCTTCTGCCTTTCGACCTTTTTTCATTACTGCTTGAGTCAGCTAAAGTTTGTAATTCATCAATTACACTTTGAGCAACAATTAATTGCCCTTCCAATAAGCCGCAACTCAATAGGCCATTGATTCTTCCATCAATAATTACACTGGTATCTAGAATTTTTGGACTTGCAGCAGGAAGGATTCCTTCATTGACTAGATATGCATCGGTGTTATTTGGATTGAATAATCTCAATAATGTCCTTCCATGGGTATCTGCCAACTTATAACCAAGCACACCAAAGAAAATATTGCTTAATATAGCTGCTAAGGGTTTTGCGAAAAAAACCTCTCTAGGGAAGGGAATTAATAGTATTGGAGCAAGAAGGAGATTCGCAACAAGTAATCCTAAAATTAATCCAACGGACCTACTTATTAATAAGTCCGTAGGCATTGTTCTTATTTGATCAAGAAAAGTCTTTCTAAGTTGAAGGAATACAAAACCAGCTGCTAATCCTACAAAAAAACCAATTATTGCTAAAACAATTCTAAAACCTTCTACATTAGATACCTGTTTGAGTATGTCTACTGGCAATAAATCAACACCAAGCCACCCTGAAGCAGCCCCAGACAACACAAATAAAATTAATACTAAGATATCTGTCATATCTATAATCTACTAGGATTTATTAATTGAGTAAATAAGGATTTTACTTTTTTCGATCCTTAATACTTTTTCGGAGCTTAAAAATGAATTTAAATTATGAATAAGTTTCCAAGAAGTGCTTATGTGCACATTCCTTTTTGCCACAGAAGATGTTTTTATTGTGATTTTGCAGTTGTTCCATTAGGAAACAAAGTTGAAACTTTAAAAGGTTATGGAAGCAAAACTGTTCAAGAGTATTTGCAATTTTTATATAAAGAAATATTGTCAATTAAGCATAAATCACCCCTATCGACAATTTATATAGGAGGTGGTACACCATCAATTTTAGATCCAACCCAAATCAAAGAATTAATTGATCTTTTTAAAGAAAATTATGGAATTGACTATGGTGCTGAAATCACTATGGAGGTTGATCCAGCTAGTTTTACACAAGATGATCTTTTTGGATTCATAAATGCTGGGGTAAATAGATTTAGTCTCGGAGTACAAAGTTTTAATAATCAGATACTTCAAAAGTCGGGAAGGCGTCATTTGAGAGAGGATGCTGAAAAATCTTGTTTATGGTTGAAGAGAGAATATGATTCTGGTTTAATAAAAAGCTGGAGTTTAGATTTAATTCAAAACTTGCCACTGAGTGAATTTAAAGAATGGCAAGATGACTTAAAAAAAGCAATAGAATTTTCACCACCGCATCTATCCATTTACGATTTAAATATTGAAAATGGCACCGTTTTTGAAAAACTTGTTAATACAGGAAAATTAAAACTCCCAAGTGATGAAGAAGCTTTTATAAATAGTGAATCAACGCATTTAATTTTAAAAAACTCAGGGTATTCAAGATATGAAATCTCAAACTATTGCCTCCCGCGACATCAATCGAGACACAATAGAGTTTACTGGAGTGGTTTAGGCTGGTGGAGTTTTGGTCAAGGTTCTACTAGTTCACCTTGGGGGGAAAAATTAACTAGACCGAGAGTTAGTAAAGCATATAAAGAATGGGTAATAAGACAATACGAACTTAATTTAGATGCATCTCTTACTAACAAGGAGTTTGTTTATAAAGAAGTTGATGAGAAAATAATGTTGGGATTAAGACTTAAAGAGGGTTTAGATATCAAAGAAGTGTTTAAAGAACAAAACTGGGAAAACAAAAAATTTGAAAGCAACTTTAGTAAATTGCTTGAAGAATGGGAAAGATTTCTTGAAAGTGGACTATTAGTAAGAAAGGGTAATAGATTCTTTTTAAGTGAGCCTAATGGAATGGAACTAAGCAATCAGGTTCTTGTTTCTATGTTTAAGTGGTGGGATGAGATTAATTAAGTCTTTCAGATTCTACCCATTCTTTTAACTTATCCTTAAATAATTTCTTTCCTTGGATAATCGGTTGGCAAAATGGTGGTTGATCATCATTGAGGCCTAACAAATCTGCAGTAACTCTTACTTGCCCATCGCAATAATTACCTGCACCGATACCTATTATTGGAATTGTTAAAGAATTTTGTATTTCTTTAGCAAGCAAATCGGGAATATGTTCAAGAACTATTGAAAAACATCCTAATTCTTCAAGAATTGAAGCCTCTTTCTTGATTTTATCTTGGCTTGCTAGGCTTTCTCCTTGTTTTCTTAATCCAATATTTAGATAGCTTTGTGGTGTAAGACCTATATGACCCATAACAGGGATTCCCATTCTTATTAATCTAGAAATAACTTTTTGTATTTCTGGTTCAGCTCCTTCTACTTTTACAGCTTTTGCATAAGTACTCTGAATGATTTTCCCTGCATACTCAACAGCTTTATCCTCTCCACATTGGTAAGTCAGAAAAGGCATATCTGTAACTACTAAAGGTTGCTCCTCAATTTTCTTCTTAAATCCTCTTGAAACAGCATTAGTATGATAAATTATGTTTTCTAAAGTTAATGGCAATGTCGATTTGTATCCTAAGCAGACCATTGCTAATGAATCTCCTACTAGTACGAGATCAACATTTGCTTGTTCTGCAATAGATCCTGATATGGAGTCCCATGCAGTAAGTGCGATGATTTTGCGGGAATTTTTTTTATAATTAACTAGGTCTGAAGGTAACATAATAAATTTATGTATCTTTTTTAATCAAGAATTGCTAATATATTTTTGACTCGGCCTTTCGCGGTTTTAACGCCTAAACCTGGTCAGGACCGGAAGGTAGCAGCCACAAGGGATGCTTGAGGCAGGCGAGATAACCGAGTCACTCTATTTTACCTTTTAGCCTATATCTTTTTATTTTGCCTTAATCTCAAAAATTCAGGAATAGTGGCTCCTGATTCTTTATTGTCTGAAAAATTATATAAGGGTTGATTAGATAATCTGTTTTTTATTCTTTGCTGGTTTAACGGTTGTGTTGTTTCAAATCCTGTAGCGATTACAGTAACTTGAATCTCCCCTTCCATTGTCTCATCGACCACTGCACCAACAATAATATTTGCTTCTTGATCAACAACATCATAAATAATTTCAGATGCAGAGGTCATGTCTTCTAAAGTCATGTCTTTTCCACCAGTAATATTTATAACGCAGCCTTTAGCTCCATCAATTCTAGCTGCTTCTAATAAAGGACTATTCATTGCTGCCTGGGCTGCCTCTATAGCTCTCGATCTTCCTGAACCTATACCTATTCCGAGGAGAGCAGTGCCAGCTTCAGTCATAACTGATCTTACGTCTGCAAAATCAACATTAACTAATCCAGGGCAAGTAATTATGTCACTAATGCCTTTGACGCCCATCCTTAGAACATCATCAGCATTCCTAAATGCTTCTTGAAGGGGAGCTCCTGCAATAACGTCTTTTAATCGGTCATTTGGAATAACTATAAGAGTATCAACGTTTTCAGCTAGTCTTGCGATCCCCTCCTCTGCTTGACGCATTCTTCTTTTCCCTTCAAAAGAAAATGGTTTGGTTACTATACCTACTGTTAGAGCCCCACTTTGTTTGGCTACTTCTGCAACAACGGGAGCTGCACCTGTACCAGTTCCTCCGCCCATTCCTGCGGCTATAAAAACTAGATCAGATCCCTCTAAAGCTTGTTGAAGCTCTTCTTTGGATTCTTCTGCTGCTTTTTGCCCAATACTTGGATTCCCACCTGCACCTAAACCTCTAGTGAGGTTTTGTCCAAGTTGAACTCTACTCTCTGCAGAAGATTGTATTAGGGCTTGTGCATCGGTATTGAGGACTCTAAATGAAACACCATCTAAATCGCTATTTATCATTCTATTGACTGCATTACTACCACCACCACCGACACCAATAACCTCAATTTTGGCGTTTTGGCTTGGATGGATTTCTCTCGATTGATCAAAGTTTGGATTGTTACCGAAGCTCATCTCTTAATAGGAATCTTTTACTAATATTGGGTGCATTATGAACCTACTGCGCTTATATGTAGGAATTTGTTGAGGAAAATCCTAAAAATATTTATTTATTAAATATTTTGTTTTGAATGCAAAACCCATATCAACACTACAATAATTAAAAAAAATTACTCAAAATCCTTTTCCAAATATTAGGGTTTGAACACTTTTATTTTTGGTTTATCTGGATTAGTAAGATCAATATTATCTATTTTTTTTGAAAAGCTATTTTTCTTAAATTCATTTTTAAGATTATTGATTATTTGTAATTGATAGTTGATTAAATTTGGCTTGAATCCTAAGAATATTGTGTTTAAGTCTTTTTCCTCAATAGTTAGAAACCCATCGTATGAAAAAGTTATTTTAACTATCTCTAATTCATAATTCTCTATAGCGATAAAAATTTCAGATAATATTTTTTTAAATTTTTCTTTCCATCCAAAAACTTGTATGGAGAATTTATTCAAATTTTTTTCATCCACATTTTGTTTATTTATAAAAATACCATCTTTATCAATGAAGCCTAATATTTTTTCATCGTTTAATATCCTCTCACCGTATGCTATTGGAATTCTTGAATTAACATGAACTTTTAAACCAAAAGGAAATAATTCTCTTTTTACCGAAACATTCTTGAGGGATAAATTTTGTTTTAACTCTTTTTCTAACAAATTAGTTTTAACAAAAATTAATCTAACTGGAAGATTTAAAGATGAGTTTTTTACCACATTTTTCTGCGAAAATAATTCACTACCAGAAATCCTAATGTCCTGAGGATTAACTTTTTTGAGAGTTTTTAAGCTTAATAAGCTTGTTAAAAATAAAAATGAAATTAGAAAAAAAATGCTTCTACTTTTGACCCCTTTTTGGTTTTTCACAAATCACATCGAGCTTTTTCCATCAGTTGCTCCATCCATTTTCTCGCTTGCTCTGCATCTGAAAATGGTACATCCATCTCTTTCCCATCCCCTACTAATCTCAATCTGCACTTACCTTGAGATTCACTTGTTAGAGGAGCTTCTCCTGAAGTTAGTGCCATTAATTCAACTAATTCCAGTTTCTTGATTGTAAAACAATCTTTTTCTTCAAATTTACCAGCTTCAAATGCGCTCCACTTTAACTCCCCATCTTTTAAATACGCTGCACCTGAACTATCTAACTTGCACAATTCAGAATCACTCGCCCAACTTCTAAAAAGATTTTGCCTTCTTCTTTCTAACCATCCAAGTGCAGTTAATAAAATGAAGATTAAAAGTAATGGTAACCAAAGTAGTCCATGCAACATTTGATCTAAATTACAAATCTAAAGATATATCTACTAGTCTAGCCACAAGTTGTTCAATTTTTAAACCTGAAGCTTCCCAAAGCATTGGAAACATGCTGTTTTTTGTAAATCCAGGAATTGTGTTTATTTCATTAAGCAAAATTTTATTTGAAGATTTTTCTAAAAAGAAATCTACTCTTGCAAAACCGAAAATATTTAGTGCTCTACAACTTTTAATTGCAATGTCTTTAATTTCTTTTGTGATTTTAGAATCTATTTCGGCTGGGATAATTATTTTATTATTTGAGTGATATTTTGAATCGTAATCATACCATTCACTTTTGTAATTTACTTCGCCTATCTCAGATGTTAAGAGTTCTGAATTTCCAATTATTCCGCATTCAATCTCCCTTACCTCTAAACCTTCCTCTATTAAGATTCTTTGATCTATTTCCCGAGCCTTTTCTAATGCTTGTAATATATCTGATTTATTTATGACTTTGGAGATGCCAAGAGATGATCCAGAGTTCGATGGTTTAACAAAAACAGGAAAATTTAATTTTTTTAAAATTTCATTAATTATTTTATTTTTTACTTCCTTATCGTTGAGATCTTCATTTTGAAAAACTAAATAATTAACTTGTGGAAGTTTAAGATTTGAAAAAATTGTTTTCATTAATATTTTATCCATTCCAAGTGCAGAGCCAATAATTCCACATCCAACTAAAGGTTTCTTTGTAAATCTAATTAAGCCATGAATTGATCCATCTTCGCCATTAAATCCATGTAAAAGAGGAAACCAAACATCAATATTTTGAAATTCAATTCCGTCAAGGAAGTTAATTTTTTCTTTATTAAAAATTTCTTGTTTTTCTGTTTTATTTTTTTCAATTTCACCAATTAGGATTTTTTCTGAACTATAACTATCAAGCCAATCTCCATATTTGTTTATGTAAAAGGCTTTAACTGTAAAGCGTTCATTGTTTATTTCTGAATTAAATGCTTGATAAACTGTTTTCGCAGAGGATATCGATACTTCATGTTCATTGGAATTCCCCCCAAATATTAACCCAATACATTTTTTCTTATCCCCGATCATTTAGAAAAAAATCATAAATAAAGTTCACCTGTTAAAGAAAAGGGTCTTGCTTCATTTATCCTGACATCTATCTCATCTCCCAATGAAAAATTAAAGTTAATGTTTTTGGGAATCTCTACGAAAGATAATCTATTTGTTCTAGTTCTACCCATAATTTGCGAGGAATTTTTTGGATTAAAACCCTCTATTAAAACGCTTTCGATATTATTGATGTATCTTTGATTTCTTCTCCTAGCCGTTTTCTCGACCAAATCATTAATTTCATGCAATCTAGTTTTTTTTTCCTCTTCCGAAAGTTGATTCGACCAAACTGCTGCAGGCGTGTTTGGTCTTGGAGAGTATGCAGCTGTATTCACTTGATCAAAGCCAATTTCTGATATTAGATTTAATGTATCTTGAAATTGTTGTTCGGTTTCTCCTGGGAAAGCAACAATTGCATCAGCTGTGATTGATGCATCTGGCATTAATGATCTTATATTCTCGATAATATTTTTATACTTTTTGATAGTATATCCTCTGGACATTTGCTTCAAAATTTCATCATTTCCACTTTGGAAGGGAATATGGAAATGTTCACAGACTTTATCAAGTTCATAACAAGCTTGAATCAGCCTTTTTGAAAAATATCTTGGATGACTAGTAGCAAATCTTATTCTGCGAATTCCTTTAACATCGTGAATATAATATAGAAGATCAGTTAGGGTGTTCTCCTTTCTCCCCTCTTTTGTAGTTCCTGGAAGATCTCTACCATAAGCATCAATGTTCTGACCCAAAAGAGTAATTTCTTTAAAATTATCATCAGCTAGTTTTTGGATCTCACTTCTTATCGAATTTGGATATCTTGATTGCTCTTTTCCTCTAACGGAGGGGACTACACAATATGAACATCTTTCGTTACATCCATAAATGATATTAACCCAGCCACATATAGAGCTTTCTCTTCTGGCACTAGTAATGTCTTCAGAAATGAATGTTTCTTCTGTGGCAGCAACTTGATTTCCTAATTCAACTTTCCCTAGAAGATTCTCAAGGTTATTTACATGTTGAGGGCCCATTACTAGGTCAAGTTCTGGGACTCTTCTCAATAAGGACTCTCCCTCTTGCTGAGCAAGGCAACCTGCGACAACAAGTTTCAGGCTAGGTTTTTTGTGCTTTCTTTTTGCTTGTCTTCCGAGAAAGCTATAAACTTTTTGCTCCGCATTATCTCTTATAGTGCATGTATTGTATAAAACCAAATCAGCATCTAATTCATTATCTGCTCTGGTGTATCCCATTTTCTCTAATGTTCCGGCCATTCTTTCAGAATCAGCCTTGTTCATTTGGCATCCAAATGTGGTTATCCAATAACTGTCAGTAGTTGAATTCTTTCTAAAATTTTTTTCGTCTGGTTTTGTTTTTGTTAGCACTTTGCTAGGAATTTTTTATGATTCTTATATTCAAATTTACAAGTTAAATAATTTTGATGCAATTTTTTTGAGGGCGAGCGAGGGGATTCGAACCCCCGAATAGCGGCGCCACAAGCCGCTGCCTTAACCACTTGGCGACGCCCGCCGCACATTTATAAATCTAACAACTCAAGGGGAACTTTACATAGTTATTTTATCTTTTAGCGAAATTTGAATTATTTTCTAATTCAGTAAAGTTTTCTAATGTTTTAAAATAAAAGAAATTAAAAAAAAATTTGAGTAATTCTGGTACAGCTGAGGTTCTTATTCCCAGAAGCCTTTGTTTAATAGAAGATTTAGATAACCTCATTATTGATGTAGAGGATTTATGTTCTGTTTACATAAGTTGGGAGGATGGATTTGTTTCTGAGTTAAAGCCTTTAAAAAATAAGGTTACAAAACCAAAAAATATTTTATTCCCAAGATTTGTTGAAACGCATTCGCATTTTGATAAATCATTTATATGGGAAGAATTTCCTAATCTGGAATCAAACTATGGAGGAGCATTATCAGTAAATCTTGAAGAACATAAAACTAGAACTACAGATAAGGTTCTTGAAAGAGTTGAGAAATCATTAAAACTTGCCATACAAAATGGATACCGAGCTATTAGAAGTCATATTGATACATACAAAAGTCAATCTATTGATATTTGGATTGAACTTTTTAAATTACAAAAAAAATTTTCATCTGAGTTGACTTTACAATTCGTTGCTCTAGCTCCATTGGAATTCTGGGATACAGCTAACGGAGAAGAGCTTGCAAAAATATTTTCCTCTAATGGAGGCATTTTAGGAGGTGTTATTGTACCCCCTTTCAATAAAAAAAATACAAGCAAATTTCTCGCAAAGATGCTCCTTCTTGCGAGTAAATATAAATTAGAAATTGATTTGCATATAGATGAGTCAATTATTGAGCCTGGAGCAGGCATAAAAGTTTTATTAGAAACAATCGAAAATTTAAAAATTAATAGTATTCCGATCACTTGTAGTCATTTGAGTAGTCTTATTTCTCTAAGTCATAGAGAGATTTTAAGTTTAGGAGAAAAAATGGCTAAGAGAAATATTAAGGTTATTGCTTTACCCCTAACAAATTTTTGGCTGCTCAATCGAAGTAATAAAACTACATCATTAAAAAGACCAGTTGCGCCAATAAAGCAATTACAAAAATCACATGTGGATGTATCTCTGGGAAGTGATAATGTTCAAGACCCTTGGTACCCATTTGGTAATTTTGATCCTTTTTATATGTTGTCTTGCTCGATACCTATGCTTCAACTAAATCCCTGGGAAAGAATGACTCTATCTTCTATTTTTTTAGCTCCAAGCAGATTATTAAATTTAAAATGGGATGGTTTAATTAAAAAAGGTTGTCCTGCAGACTTTATAATTCTAGATGCACAAAGATGGGCAGATATTTTTTCGACTACTTTAAAGAGAAAAGTATATATAAAAGGCGATTTATATTGCTAATCGACTAATTTATATATAAAACACAAGAAATTTTATTAATGAAATCAACTAGTCTTAAATTTTTAGACAAATTTAAGGAAGTCAAAAACTTAGAGATTATTGAAAGCCAATCCGACGTAAAAAGACTTTCAAAAGATTTTTATAACTACTCTCCAATCCTTACTGAAAGATTAGACGAATGTATCGCTGATTTGGTGGTAAGACCTAGTGATCATAACGCGGTTAAAAAAGTTGCAAAAATTTGTTGGGAATTTTCTATCCCCCTTACTTTACGGGGTACAGGTACAGGCAATTATGGACAAGCTGTTCCGTTGTTTAAAGGAGTTGTAATGCAGATGAGTCACTTTAATAAGTTAGAAGAATTTGATCCAGATACAGGTTTTGTGAAAGTACAGTCTGGATGTGTCATGGGAGATTTGAATAAACAATTAGAAAAATATGGAAGGGAATTAAGGTTGCTTCCAAGTACTTGGAAAACCGCTACAATTGGAGGCTTTATTGCAGGTGGTTCAGGAGGTATTGGGTCCATTAGGTGGGGATTTTTAAGAGATCCAGGAAATCTTATTGGCTTAGAGGTAGTGACTATGAATGAAAAACCTGATTTATTAAAATTTGATGCTGAAGAATCCGAACCTCTTAATCATGCTTATGGGACTAATGGAATAATTACTTCTTTACTACTTGCGACTGATATCAAACGTAAGTGGTATTCAATAGTTATCGACTGCATTAAATTTGAAAAAACAATAGAAATATTAAAAACTCTCACAAGCGCCGCAATTGATCTGAAACTAGGAGCAATTCTTGAAGAAGAAATTGTAGAGCAAATGCCAAAATGGTTTAAAAGTAATTCTAAAAGTCACAAGATATTAATTCAATCTACTCTTGGAGGAACAAAAACAATCGAGTTGATTTGTAAAAAATTCAAAGTTGAATTTACCCTCCTTGGGGAAGAAGAAAAACTCGTTAATGGAATTTCTGAAGTCGTCTGGAATCATACAACTCTTCATATGAGGTCTAGGGATAAAAATTGGACGTATTTACAGATGCTTTTGCCACTAAATAATGAACTAGAGTTAATTAATTTTTTGAGAAAAAAATGGGGTAAAAAAGTTCTTTGGCATCTTGAGGCAGTTTCACAACAAGGATCACCGCGATTAGCGGCTTTGCCTGTATTAAAGTGGAATGGGATAGATGAATTAAATGAAATAATGGAAGATTGTAAGAAACTTGGTGCGTTTATTTTTAATCCCCATGTTTTAACCGTCGAAGGCGGAGGCCTAGGAGTGGTTGACTCAGATCAAGTAAAAGCAAAATTAAAATTTGATCCTAAAGGGCTATTAAATCCGGGGAAATTGGAAGGTTGGGAAGTGAAGGAACAATTTAATATTTAACATTTCTGTTTGTTTACTAATTTAATAAATTCAGCAACTAAAAAAATAGAACCTGTCAGAACAGGATGATTAGGTGGCCATTTTTCTAGGGAAAATAAATACTCAATGGCAAGTTCAAATGTTTTAAATTCAAATGTTTTTTGAAAGTCAATTTCTTTAATCTCGGAGAGATCTTTTAATTGCCAACTAGGTTGGTTTGGAACTGGCACAATTAATAAGTGATCGTTTTTCTTTAGAAGTGTTTTTAATATTGCGTAAATATCTTTTTGTCTTTGGACACCTAAAATCCAATAAATTCCTTTATCTTCATTCTCCCAATTGCTTCGCTCATGAGATAGTGCTTTTGCAGCAGGATAATTATGCGCACAATCTACAAGAATTTCTTTGTTCAAATAATTTATTATTTCTAGCCTTCCTTTCCAAGCTGTCTTTTTAAGACCTTCAGATATGTGTTTTTCTTTAATATTAAATCCCAAATTATTTAGCGCTTCAATTGCTCCAACAGCTACTGAAGCATTTTGCTTTTGGAAAATCCCTTTTAATCCAAGCTCATAAATGTTTGAAATTGAATCTTTCCAGATAATTTCTGCTCCAACCTCTTTAACTTTTTTGGTTATTAAATTTTCAACTTGACTATTTTGGTTGCATGAGATGACAATTGAGTTTTTTTCAATAACTGCTAATTTTTCTTTGGCAATTTTTTCAATCGTATCTCCAAGAAATTCTTTATGGTCTATGCCAATATTCCCAATAGCAATTATTGGTCTAGATTTATGGGCTGTTGTCGCGTCTAATCGTCCCCCTAAACCAGCTTCAAGAATGAGCAATTCAACTTTTTGAGTGTCAAAAAAATTTAGTGCGCAGCAAATGATTTTTTCAAAAGGAGTTAATTTAAATGTTGAAAATTTTTTTTCTAATAATTTATAGATTTTTTCAAAATCAGTTTTGTTGATATTTTTTTTATTAACTCTAATCCTCTCGCATACGTCCAAAAGATGAGGAGATGTCGTTACACCAAAATTCCTTTTAGCTTCAAAAAGTATACTCTCTAGATATGCTGCGATTGATCCTTTCCCATTGGTTCCAATAACTTGTATCGCAGGGATATTCTCGCAAGGATTACCAAGTTCTTGAAGTACTTTTTTAATTCTTGACAAACCTAACTTGATATTATCCCTTTCATATTTCGGTGATAATAATTCAAAAATTTTTAAATTTGCTTTTTTCAAAATTTAAATTGCTATAACTCTTCAAAAATAAAATTTAGCTTATCCAAAAGAATATTAATTTCTCTTCGAGATATAACTAATGGTGGGACAATCCTTACAACATTTCCTCCTGCAGGAACTACTAGTAATCCTTTATCAAAAGCTTTTAATGTAATTTTTTTTGCATCAGCATAATCATCATTGATCACAAGACCTTGTATTAAACCTAAACCTCTTTTTCCAGTAATAATATTTGGAAACTTTTTTGACAATTCTGCAAATCCAGCACTTAATTGTTCCCCTCTTAGATAAACATTATTGATAAGATTTCTTCTATTTATTTCTTCTAATACTGTTAGGGCAGCTTTACAGGCGAAAGGGTTCCCCCCAAAAGTGCTTGCATGATCTCCTGGAGAAAAAATGTTGGCTTTTTCTTTTACTAATAATGCTCCAATTGCATGACCTCCTCCTAATCCTTTAGCAAGGGTGAATCCATCAGGTTCAATTCCTAAATTCTCATAACCCCACATTTTCCCAGTTCGACCTACTCCACTTTGGACCTCATCTAAAATTAGAAGAGAATTATGTTTATCGCATATATCTCTCAGGCTTTTAAAAAATAATTTACTTCCTGGAATTACGCCACCTTCTCCTTGTATTGGTTCAACTAAAACGCCCGAAATTTTTTGATCATTATTTTCACACTCTTCAAATAATTTTTTTACCGAATCAAAATTGTTAAATTTAAAAAATTTGAACCCTTGAATCATTGGTTCGAAACCTTTTTGATATTTGGGCTGTCCAGTAGCACTCAAGGCTGCCAGCGTTCTTCCATGAAAGCTAGATTCTGCTGCAAGAATAATTGATTCTTTACCTTTATTTATTGAATTCCCATGTTTTTTAATTAATTTAATCGCTGATTCATTTGCTTCCGCCCCACTGTTGCAGAAGAAGACGCTTTTGGCACAACTCATGTTCGTTAAAGTTCTGCTTAATTGTTCTTGTTCTTCAATGTTGTAGAGATTAGAGATGTGCTGAATCTTTTTTAGTTGACTTGATAGTCTTCTTCTTAAAACTCTATCGCTATGTCCAAGACTACAAGTTGCTATACCAGCTACTGCATCAAGATACTTTTTACCTGTTTTGTCCCATAGCCAACAACCTTTTCCTTTTTTGAAAGATATATCGAATCGACTATAGGTATCCATCAAAGTGGGAGCGGTCGGACTTGAACCGACATACCCGAAGGTGCCGCATTTTGAGTGCGGTGCGTCTACCAATTCCACCACGCTCCCAAGGCTTTTGAAAAAATGAACTTTTTTATTATAACAAAAATCAACTTATTGACTATTGTTTTGGTCAAGGAAGAGTGATCAAGATAATGTTTGTTAATAGTAAATCTTTTCGATAAAAACATAGAATTATATTTGTTGCATTTGCTGACAAGAAATAAGGTAAAAAAAGAAAATTTAAACATTTATGATACATTTTTGTGATTAAATATGAGTAAAAGTCTTTTTTAAAGGAGATAGCTTCATGATTAGTAATATTGTGTTATATTTAAGAAAAAATCAAATGTCTAAAACTCAAGCAAAAAAATTATCTTTAAAATTTGTTCCTTATCTTTTTATTGCAGTGACTATATTGACAACATTCGGATCTAAAAGTGGAACTTGGGCATGAATGAATTCAAATTTAATGGTTTAAGTAAATATTGGTCTAATCGCTTTCTAGTTTTATTTATATTATTTTTAGGTTGTATTTCACTAATCAACATTGCTTACGTTTGAATAAGTTTTCTTAGGTTTAAAATATTCCTGAGAAGACTAAGCTGCTTCGAGTTTTGAAAAATTCTCATATTTAGGTTCGATTTTATATCCATTCTCCTCAAAAGTACTTTTATTGATCTCCCTAATTATTTTTACACCTAAATCTTTTAGTTTTAATTCAAAATTTTCATAACCTCTATCTAAATGTTCTAATCCATAGATCTTACTACTACCTTTTGCGATGATTCCTGCAATTATTAATGCAGCTGATGACCTTAAATCTGAGCCAACTAGATTCATCCCATTAATTGTTTTAACACCTTTGATTTGAGCTACGTTTTTGTTTAGTTTTATACGGGCGCCCATTTCATTAAGTAAATAAATATGATTCATTCTGTTTTCGAAAATTGTTTCAGTTATCTTTGATTCACCATTTGCGATTGTCATGAGAGCTGTAAATGGTGCCTGCAAATCAGTAGGAAAGCCTGGGAAAGGAGCTGTTTCAATATCTACTCCTTTAATCTCTTTACTCTTGATAGAAATCGAATTTCCTTTAATCGTAATTTTACTCCCACTCTCTTGAAGTTTATTAATAACAGCTTCAAGATGATGAGGGATTACTGGAGAAATTGTTATTGAAGAGGAAGTTGCAGCAGCAGCTATTAGAAAAGTTCCAGCTTCTATTCGGTCTGGAATTACTTTATGGGTACATCCACCAAGCTTATTAACACCATCAATAATAATTGTTTCTTTACCGGAGTCATAAATTTTTGCCCCCATTTTATTAAGCATTTGGCATAAATCTTGAACTTCAGGCTCTCTAGCCGCATTTTCAATAGTAGTTCTTCCTTTGGCTAAAGATGCTGCCATTATTAAAGTTTCAGTCGCACCTACACTTGGGCAATTTAATTTAATATGAGTGCCATAAAGTCTATTTTTGTTTCCCCTTGTTTTTGCCTTTACAATTCCCTCTTCAATAATAATATCTGCTCCTAAAGCGATTAGTCCATTAATGTGCTCGTCTATTGGCCTTGAACCAATATTGCATCCACCTGGCAATGGTACTTGAGCTTCTCCAAATTTAGTTAATAGTGCACCTATACAAAAGAAACTAGCTCTTAATCCTTTAACAAGTTCATATGGAAGTTCTTTAATCGAAATAGTTGTTGGATCTATTTCTAGTTGGTTGTTTTTACGAACCAAATTCACTCCCAAATTCTTTAGAATATTTCCCATTTTTTCAATATCAGTGAGAAAAGGTACATTTTCAAGAATTACTTTTTCATTAGTTAGCAATGATGAGGCTAATAAAACTAAGGCAGAATTCTTCGCACCACTTATTTCAACTATTCCATTTAACTTGCTTTGGCCAAGAATCTTTAAATTTTGCGATTTAAGATATGACTTCGTTTTGCTTCCGCAAATCATCTAGACTTAATTTATTAGATTCATCATGACAAACTAATAATATTAAGTCCACCCTATGTAACGTCATGAATATTAATTTAAAGTAAAATGTATTTTTTTTCTTGGTAAATAAAAAATTAATAAATAATTGATCAAAATATTTATGTAATTAAAATATAGTTGATAACAAATTTTTCAAATTAATCATAGAAAATACTTTTTTAAAAATAACTAGTAAAAATAATAATCTAGTTAAAAGATTTAGATCATTTAAAAGAGGATCATCTCCAAAAGATCAAAACTTTTTTTGCATAGAGGGTACACATCTCATTGAAGAATTGCTGAAGTCTGGGAAAAATCCCTCTAAGATTTTAGTTACCGAAAAATGGCTAAGAAAGAATCAAAATCTAAGCAAAAAATTTCATCAGTCATTAATAAATATTGTCTCAGAGGAAGTCTTGGCATCTGCGATTTCAACAATTAATCCAGATGGGATAGCAGCTTTAGTAGAGATTTCAGCAATACCTAATTATCAATTTAATATAAAAGATGATTTTGTTCTTGTTCTTGACAGGATTCAAGATCCTGGGAACATGGGTAATCTATTTAGAACTGCTTTAGCTGCGGGTGTTGATGCAATTTTTTTAGCTGGAGGTGCGCACCCATTAGGCCAAAAGGTATTAAGAGCATCCTCAGGTGCAGTTTTTCATCTGCCATTTTTAAGATTTGATGGAATTGAAGAAGAAATATTAAATTCTTTACTTAAGTCTTTGTCTGAATTATCAAATGTAGGATTTAAGATTTTCTCTACTACTAGCCATAATAAGAGTTCAAAAAAAACTTCAAAACCTTACTGGGAAGTTGATTGGTCTAGACGTACCGCATTAATTTTGGGTAATGAAGGACAAGGCATTCATAAAAAAATTCAAGAAGCTTTTAATGAAACAATTACAATTCCGCATAGTGAGCTTGTAGAATCATTGAATGTGGCTTGTGTTGCAGTTCCGTTATTACTAGAACGAAAAAGAGTCGCATACACCTCTAAATAAATAAATAAAAAGTGACTGATTCAAGTTTTGATTTTGATTTAATCGTAATAGGAGCAGGATATGGAGGTTTTGATGCCGCTAAACATGCTGCTGGTAAGGGATTGAAAGTCGCAATAGTGGAATCTTCTGATATGGGAGGCACTTGTGTTAACAAGGGTTGTGTTCCATCTAAAGCTCTTTTGGCTGCAAGTGGAAAAGTTAGAGAAATAGCTGATTATGAACATCTAGCTAAATTTGGTATACACGTTTCACCAGTAAGGTTCGAGAGATCAAAAATTGCAGATCATGCAAATAATTTAGTTTTAAATGTTAGAGAAAATTTAACAAAAACTCTTAAAAGGAGTGGAGTTGAAATTATTTTGGGCATTGGAAGAATTGAAGAAAATCAAAAAGTAGGTGTAAGAGATAAAAACGGAATTGATAAAATTTTCACATGTAAGAATATTGTTATAGCAACAGGCTCTTCTCCTTTTGTGCCCGATGGGATAACTTTGGATAATAGGACCGTATTTACTAGTGATGATGCAGTTAAACTTGAGTGGCTTCCAAGATGGATAGCAATTATTGGAAGCGGATATATAGGACTAGAATTTGCTGATGTTTATACCGCGCTTGGTTGTGAAGTTACTATGATCGAGGCTTTGGAGAATATTATGCCAACATTTGATCCAGACATCACTAAAATTGCTAAGAAGAACCTAATTCAAGCAAGAGATATAGACACAAAATCAAATGTCTTTGCGACAAAAATAATACCTGGATGCCCTGTCAAAATAGAACTGACGGATGCAAAATCTAAGGAAGTTGTAGAAACTTTGGAAGTTGACGCTGTACTAGTTGCAACTGGCAGAAGTCCTAATAGTAATAACTTAAATCTTGAGTCGGTTGGTATCGAAACAGTAAAAGGTTTCATTCCTGTAGATGATCAAATGAGAGTTAAGAATGGCAATGAAATAATACCTAACATTTGGGCTGTTGGAGATGTAACGGGCAAACTAATGCTTGCCCATACAGCTGCAGCGCAGGGTACTATTGCTGTTGATAATATTTGCGGTGGTAATCTTGAGATTAACTATAAAAGTATCCCTGCAGCAACCTTTACTCACCCAGAGATAAGTTCAGTTGGTCTCTCTGAAGTTGAAGCTAAAGAGATATCTGCAAAAGAAAATTTTACTTTGGGAGTTGTCAAAAGTTTCTTTAAGGCTAATTCAAAAGCATTGGCTGAATTGGAGAGTGATGGATTGCTAAAGTTGATTTTCAATAAAGATAATGGGAAAGTATTAGGTGCTCATATTTTTGGGTTACATGCAGCTGATTTAATTCAAGAAATTTCGAACGCTATTTCAAGGAACCAAAATGTAATTGAATTATCTAAAGAAGTTCATACTCATCCTACTCTTAGTGAAGTAGTTGAGGTCGCATATAAACAAGCGGCTTCTCAAATAAAATAATATCTAAAATTAATGGAGATAAGACGCAGGCCACCTAACCCAACAGTAAGGGTAGAAAATTTAGAATATGCTGTACCTCATAGAGAAGCACAAGCAAAAAATATTCTGGAAGAAATTGTATGGCATAAGGATATTGAAATTAAGAATTTTAAAAAAATAGTCTCTTTAGAAGATCTCATCAAAAAGATTGAAAAACTTCCTACTCCCAAAGATTTTTATAAAAATATTTTGGAGTCAAAAATAAAACCAGGAGTTATTGCTGAAATAAAAAAAGCTAGTCCGAGTAAAGGAGTTATTAGAAAAGATTTTAACCCTGAAAATATAGCAATTTGTTATGAAGGATTAGGTGCATCATGTATCTCAGTACTTACCGATAAGAGGTTTTTTCAAGGTAGTTATGAAATACTCCAAACTGTAAGGAGATCAACTAATCTCCCTCTACTCTGCAAAGATTTTATTATTTCTGCTTATCAGATTTATAAAGCAAGGGTATCTGGTGCTGATGCAATATTATTAATCGCTGCGATTTTAAGCGATGATGATTTAATTTATTTAAAGAAAATAGCTGATAATTTAAAGATGAGTGTTCTTGTTGAAGTCCATAACTCTAATGAATTAGAAAGGATTCTAAGGTTAAAATCTTTTGATTTGATTGGAATAAATAATAGGGACTTAAAGTCTTTTAAAACGGATTTAAAAACATCAATAGAGTTGATGCATACATATGCAGATATATTTTTAAAACAAAATATTATTCCCATAAGTGAATCTGGAATTAATTGTGCCGAAGATTTAGAATCGCTTAGATCTATTGGAATCAAGGGAGTATTAATTGGTGAAACTTTTATGAGAGAAACTGATATTGAACAATCGTTCAAGAAATTATTTAACTCAATTTAATATTCACTTCAAATCGTGCTATAAAATTGAATAAAAGAGTTGTACTGAATATATATGCAGGCTGTAATTTTAACAGGTATAGTGGCAGGATTTGTCCATGTAGTTAGTGGCGCTGATCATCTAATTGCAATGGTACCAGCAGCGATTAATAATCCCCAAAAAGCTCTTAAAAATAGTTTCTCATGGGGCTTAGGACACTCCTCAGGTGTCCTCTTGTTAGCTTTTCTAGCGATTTTTATTAAGGATATTACGCCATTAAACAAATTTTCTAATATTGCCGAATTCCTAGTTGGAATTTCTCTTCTAATTGTTGGAGTATTTGCTATAAAAAATTCTTTTCAACTAAGTATCCACTCGCATTCCCATAAGCATAAGAATGGAATTGCCCATCGTCACTTTCACTTTCATGTTAAGGAACAAAAAAATAATAATAAGCACTCACATGCTTTGACTGGTTTAGGTTTGATACATGGTATAGCTGGAGGTTCACATTTTCTTGCAGTTCTTCCTGCTTTAGCACTACCTTTAACAAGCGCTTGCTTATATTTGATTTCATATTTAATTGGTTCACTAATAAGTATGAATCTTTTTACTTGTTTAATATCTTTTACCACCTTTAAAGCAAGTCAAAAGTTTATTAAAAGATTAATTGCTGTAGCAGGAGGGCTTTCCTTTTCTTTGGGATTATTTTGGATTCAAAGAAGTGCTTCTGTTTTTTTGAACTAAAAAATTTTTAATTTAGGAATAGTTAATTTAGAGGTGACAATCCCAATTATTTTTTCGTTATTGATTAATCCAAATTTATTACTATCTTCGCTAAATTCAATATTGTCGCCAATAACTTCAATATTATTTTGATTTACTGAATATATTCTTTTTATTAGGTATTTTTTTTTAAGTGGATGATTAAAAATAACTATTTGTCGATTTTTAAGTATTGATTTATTCTTGTTATATTTTTTGAAAAATACAATATCACCATCTTTTAGGTAAGGAAACATGGATTCACCACTAATAATGGCAGTTTTTCTTAAACCTAAAAAAAATAAAATAAAATCAAAAAAACTTTTAAAAATAATTCTGGTTAACTAGCTTTTACAAAAGCGTCTGATCTTCCTTTTGAAGCCCAGAAAATACTATGAATCTTTTCTACATAAGTCATGAGTTCTTCAGCTTGTGCTAAGTCAATATTAACTTTGCATGCACTGCATAATTTGGCCGCCTTCCAAATGGTTTCATGTAAATCTGGATAAGTTTCTAAGTGAACTGGTTTAAAGTAATCTGTCCATAAAATTAAAATTTCTTTCTTTGTTTCTTTTGCTTGCTCTTCTTTAACTGCAACATATCTAGAAAATGTATTACTGTATGCAGCCCACTCTGCTGAATCAGTGCTAGAAGGAGCTTCTAATGCAATAAGTTTTTTTGTCATTGATAAAACTGCTTCAGCTGCAACTCTGGTAGATGCTGGGTCGTAAACACCACAAGGACCATCGCAGTGAGCGTGGACTATCATTGGTGATTTTTTATTTAGAAAAGAATTGATGAATTTACTTAACATTTCAAATATTTGATGTTGTATATATACTACTTCGAGATTAACTAAATTGAAAAGTCTTAGATGTTTTTCCTACTTAATTTAATTCACTTTTAATAATTCAACTTCAAATACTAAAGTCGCATTGGCAGGTATTACATTTCCTGCTCCTCTCGATCCATATCCAAGTTCCGGAGGTATTGTCAATTTTCTTTTGCCTCCAACTTTCATGCCTGCTACACCTTCGTCCCAACCTTTAATTACTCGTCCAGCACCCAAGGGAAAGCTGAATGGAGCTCTTCCGATACTGGTATCAAATTGCGTCCCGTCTTCTAAAGTTCCTGTGTAATTTACAGTAACTGTTTGCCCAGCACTAGCTTCTTCTCCTTCCCCATTTACGATATCCGAAATAATTAGACCACTTTCGGTAGTCCTTGAATTGCTTTCTGATAGTGTTTCTTCTGCCATAGCGAAAAGTATAGGATTTGGATCTGATGGGTCTAGTTCAAATAAATTATTATTTGAAATATTTGATGATTTTGCAAGAGGCTTTTGTTGAACTAATTGATTGTTTGATTCAGCAGCATTAACAACTTGAGGTGAATTAAATTGACTGAAAATAGTTAAAGAAACACAAAAAACAAAAACTGCAAAACTGATAAAGACTTCTTTCACCTAGATTTTGAAAGTCACTAGGACTAATTCTACAGAATAAAGGTACAATAAATGGGTGATTTTAAATTTAATTTGAAATTTTAGATTGTTACCCCCAACTCAAGTTAAAAGTTTAAAACAATTTTTTTATCCATGTTTAGGTGGCATCTTAGGAGGAATTTCTGTTGCAACCCATTTTTGGCTGATTTTTATGCCGATATCATTATTTATTTTGTGGAAGGGAAGTGAAAGAAGAATAGCAAATTTTTGTTGGGGTTTTTTCTTTATCTTAATTAGTCATTCTTGGCTTTATGATCTTCATCCATTAACATGGCTAGGTTTTTCATGGCTTGCAAGTTTAATAATCACCATCTCAATATTATTATTTTGTGCTTTTTTGGGTGGGTTATTAGTTTATTTATGGGGATTGTTAGTTGAAATTATTCTCTGGAAAAAGGATGTTTTTAAAATGAAAATTTTACCTTTAACCATAAAAGTATTTTTTTTATCTTTGTCTTGGGGGATTGGTGAATTGATACTTTCTCAAACACCTTTATTTTGGATAGGTTTAGGAGAGAGTCTTGTTCCAGGTGATATTTATCTTGCTGGTTTGGCAAGATGGATTGGCGCAAGTGGTTTATGCGTATTACAAATTTTGATTGGATTTTGGATGTTTTTTAGTCACGGTAGATGGATAAGAAAACTTCATTTTAAAAAAATATTTATTTTCGGACTTTTTATTATTTTTTTCTTACATCTATTTGGAGGTTTAATAACTCCACTTAAAAGAAATTATGAATATCCTGTAGCTATTTGGCAAACCAATATACCAACAAGAGAAAAATTAAAAATAGATGATGTATTGATTAAAGAAAAACAATCTATCGCTCAAAAGTATGCTTTAGCCAATCAAGCAAAACTTCTTGTTGCTCCTGAAGGAACTCTATATAATAATTTTTATTTATCAAAAGGCTTTAAGGTTAATACCTTGGCAGGAGGTTTCAGAAATTTTAATAATGAGTTAAGAAGTTCTTTACTTGGATTTCAAATTGGAGATAAATCTTTTACCTCATTTATAGATAAAAATAGACTTGTTCCATTAGGTGAAAAAATACCTGGATTTCTAGATAGTTTTTCAAGAGGATTATCTGCAGTAGGGGGAATTCAACCAGGCTCTTATTCAAGATTTTTTGATCCTAAATTTACACAACCTCTAGCGGTGGCTATCTGTTATGAAATTAGTGATGGATTGAAAATAAGAAAGGCTATTAATAGCGGTGCAGAACTAATAATAACTGCAGCAAACTTAGATCCCTATCCAACTAAGCTTCATAATCAATTTCTTTCTTTGGCAAGATTGAGAAGTATAGAAAATAAAAAAGATAATCTACTTGTATCAAACACCGGTCCTTCGGGTTTAGTTAAAGATGATGGAAAAATAATTCAACTTCTAGATTCAAATGTGGAGCAAAATAAAGTAGTATTTCCTAATTTTTCATCTGACAGGACGATCTATACAAAATTTGGAGATAAACCTATTTTATTATTGTTTATATTTTTTATGGGATTAAATTTCTTTTGGAAAATTAATTAATTAATCCGCCACCTAATAAAATTTCTCCTTTATAAAAAACTGCAGCTTGACCGGGCGTTATCGAACTTTGACTTTCTTCAAAAATTAATTTAAATGTTTTAGTTGGATTATCAAAATTTTTCAAAGGTATTAAAGTCCCCTTTACTGGATGACTTCTATATCTGATTTGTGCTTCTACTTCTATCTCTTGCTTAGGTTCTTCGATTGAAACCCAGTTAACCTTACTAATTATTGCTTCTTTATTAAAAAGATCACTTTTATCGGCTACATAAACTATGTTTTTTACCCTGTCTAAACTTTTTACATATAATGGATCCGGCCAAGAAATGCCCAAACCTTTTCTTTGACCTACTGTAAAGTGCTGAATGCCATTGTGCTTTCCTATGACTTCCCCATTTACATGGACAATTTCTCCTTCTTTGGGTTCAATGTGTTTGTCGATAAATATCTGCATTGATCCATAATGCTCAACTAAGCATAAATCTTGACTTTCTGGTTTTTGAGCAGTTCTAAGGCCTAATCTCAGGGCTTCCTTTCTTGTTTCTTCTTTTTTCATTTCACCAAGAGGAAATTCTAATCTGCTTAGTACTTCTTGTGAAAGAGAATAAAGAAAATAACTTTGGTCTTTGTTTTCGTCAGCACCTCTGAGAAGAAGGAAGTCCTTAAATACAAAGCTCTTGCGATCAAGTGTTTCAGCATAAGATAATTTTTTTATCCTTGCATAATGTCCGGTCGCAATATGAGTAAAGTCTTTTTTGTTTGTTGCGTAATTAAGCATCTCTTCAAACTTCACATTCTTGTTGCACATGGAACATGGAAGTGGAGTGAATCCTTTCTTATAGCTTTCAGTAGTTTTTTTAATTACCTCTCTTTCGAAAATTTCTCTTGAGTCTATTATTTTATGATTAATTCCCAAATCTTCACAAAGGCCTGCAGCATCTACTAATCCTTCAGAGCAACAGGAACCTTGTCCTTTCATAAGCCAAAGAGTTAGTCCCTCAACATTCCAGCCTCTTTCTACAAGAAGAGCAGCTGAAAGGGAACTATCTACGCCACCAGAAAGACCTACAATAATATTTTTCTTCTTTTTAGTTTTATTATTAGAAGAAAAAAAGTTCTCAAATTTTTTATCTTTTTGTGTCTTTAACATGGAAGTTTAAATTTTTGAACAGTACTTCAATTGCTTTGTACTCATTATGAACGATATTGTATGGCCAAAAATTGACTCTGAACATTTAATTGTTGATTCAAAGCAAATGTTGATATTAGAGAAAGAAATGTTTTCTGATGGAATGCCACAAGAAGCATTGATGGAAAAAGTTGGTATCCAAATTAGTAGGTGGCTCTTAAAAAAGAAACCTCTTCTAAAGCATGGAATAACTGTTTTTATAGGTCCCGGGCATAATGGTGGAGATGGTGCCGTAATAGCTAGAGAGCTTTTTTTAAAAGATTTTAATGTCCAGGTATGGTGTCCATTCCCGATAAAAAAAACATTAACAAATAACCACCTTAATTATCTTACATCTATGGGTGTCACAAAATTAGTAGAGCCCCCTGATGCAAATGGGAAAGAGCTTTGGATTGATGCAGTTTTTGGTAATAATCAAACAAGAAAAGTTGATAATAAATTAATTACACTATTTAATCAAAAATTTCATAACAAATATGGAAAGGTAATAAGTATTGATATTCCAACAGGATTATGTCCTGATAAAGGAGAGCCTTTTTTAGATAACGCAGTAAAGGCAGACTATACCTTGGCCATTGGTCTTCATAAGATTGGGTTGACCCAAGATTCTGCTTTAGCTTTTATTGGAGAATTACATCATATAGATGTTGGGGTGCCTTTTAGTAAACTGTCCAAAGTTGAAAAAAAGATTTTTAAGGTTACCTACAAAGATATAAAAAATATTGATTTACCTTCTTTACCAAAAAATTCCAACAAATATAAAAGAGGTAGAACATTACTAATAGCGGGAAGTGAAAAATATCCTGGTGCTGCATACTTAGCATTAAAAGGGGCCATATCAAGTGGAGCAGGCTTTATCTCTGCGGCCTTGCCTGGGATAGTTGCTGAATCTATTTGGCAAGTTGCCCCAGAAATAGTTTTAAAAGAAACTATGCAATCTAACCAAAATGGAAATGCATCTTTATTTAGTGCATTAAAGAATATTGATTTAAGTGCATTTGATTCATTAGCTGTCGGTCCAGGAATAGGAATTGATAATGATGATTGGCAAAAATCAGAAGACTATCTTATGGCTTTTGGAGGATTATTGATCTTGGATGCAGATGCGCTTAATAGAATTTCGAAATCTAAGCTAGGGTCAAATTTCTTTTTAGAAAGAAAATTTAAAACATGGATTACACCACATAGTAAAGAATTTCGAAGGTTATTCCCTAATATCAAATCTGATACCAAGTTAGGGCAAGCTTTTGATGCAGCAAAAGAATTTAATATTAGTATTTTATTGAAGGGAGCTAACAGCATAGTTGCTGATAATAAAAAAGTATGGCAACTTTTTGGAACCGATTCTCAGACAGCTCGAGCTGGACTAGGCGATCTTTTATCTGGATTTATAGCTGGCAGTTCTGCGATTGATTTAACCTTTCGTAGAAACATAACAACAGATTTTTTTGCTAAATATGTACTTTTGCATTCATTTGCTGCATCAAAGTGCAAAAAAGGGTCAAATGCTTCTGCTATTGGTGACGAATTGTCAAAAATAATGAGAAATATAAAAATGAGACAAATATCTTGAAAAAAACAATTTAGGAGAGTTATTTATAGTTTTAAACACATAAGTGTACAAATATTACTTGAAATCTGAAGCGCGCATTAAATATTTGGCCATTTCTATGAAAGTGTAGGAGAGTTTTACTACCTAAATGGGGTCAAAAATGGTTTCATCATTGCCAATTCAATCAGAACCAAGAAAAAGGA
>QCQY01000013.1 GCA_003209475.1 Prochlorococcus sp. AG-459-B06 | reverse complement strand
CGTTAGATCCTGATAAGACAACTTGAGAAGAGCTGTTATCATTAGCAATTACAACATTTTCACTTTTTTTGACTAATAATTCAAGTTCATTTCTATCAAAACCAATTACTGCTGCCATAGATCCTTGCCCAGCATTTACCATTAATTGAGATCTTATTTTTATTAGTGATACGCAGTCTTCGAATGAAAAAACATCCGCACAATATAATGCAGTTATTTCTCCCAGACTATGCCCAGCAACATAAGTTGGTTTAAAACCATTTTCTTTTAAGGCATCTAATAAAATTGATTCAACCAAAAAAAGACAGATTTGTGTATTTCTTGTATTATTCAAATCACTCAGAGGATTTGTTAGATCAGAATTTAACTCGCAAATTTCAAATAAATTTCTCTCAAATATTTCAGAAGCATAACTAAACCTCTCTTTTGTGCTCTTCAAATTTTCAATTTGTTTTGCCATTCCAATTTTTTGTGAACCCTGTCCAGGGAATACCCATGCAACTGTCATAATGTTCAAATTTTGTTTTTAACCCCATTTAATTAGGGCTGCACCCCAACTTAACCCAGCACCAAAACCACTTGTAGCAATAATATCATTTTGTTTAATTCTATAATCTCTTACAGCCTCATCCATCATTAGTGGAATTGTTGCTGCAGACGTATTACCATATTTTTCTAAATTGCTAAGAATCTTTTCTCTGGGAATTTTTAACCTTTCTCCTACAGAATCCAGTATTCTTTGATTAGCTTGATGTAGCAAGAGCCAATCAACTTGATCAGAATTATATTTCATTTTTTTCAACAACTTTTCAATAATTAGGGGAACTTCTTTAACTGCGAATTTATAAACTTCCTGACCATTCATTTGAATTGGAGAAAAACCTCCGCTTAAAAAGTCAATTTCATCAACTATTGAATACTTATTCTTTTTTGATGGAAGATTAAGAAAAGAACCCCTTCCCCCATCAGTTCTCATATCAAAACCTATAAAATTATCAAATTCATTTGTAGATTCAATTGCTAATGCACCGGCACCATCTCCAAAGAGAATACAACTTCTTCTATCGTTCCAATCAACAAAACTTGATAATTGATCTGCTCCAATAACAATAGCCCTTTTAAAACTACCCCCTTTTAAAAATTGTGAGGCTGTTATTAAGGCAAATAAAAAACCACTACAAGCTGCAGTTAAATCGAAAGCTACAGCATTAGCTGCCCCTAATTTAGCTTGAATGGATGGGGCTGATCCAAATAAATCATGCGGAGTAGAAGTAGCTAAAACAATCAAATCAATCGTTTTAATATCCCAGTTAGCCATTTCTATAGCAGTTAAAGCAGCCTTATAACCCATCTCAGTAACATTATCTTCTACGCTAGAAATTCTTCTCTCAGAAATGCCAGTTCTAGATTGTATCCATTCATTGCTTGTATCAACCTTTTGACTAATTTTTTGATTGGTTAGGATTTGATCAGGTACATAACTTCCGCTTCCCTTGAATGAGACTCCAATCTGATTAAAATTTATTCCTTCCAAAAGAGTTTTTTAGTTACTTATATTAGTCAAACATAAATTTGACTCAATATGTTTTATGAATTTAAAACTTGAAGCTTTTGCAGTTGATTTAAATTGTCCATAACACCATGATTCACTGCAGAGTGAGCCAAGCGAAGAGCACTCACTACTGATAAAGATTTGCTACTTCCATGACCAATAACGCAAATACCATTCACCCCAAGTAATAAAGCTCCTCCATGTTCAGCATGATCTAACCTTTTCTTGATTCTGAGTAGATTACTTTTCAAAAAAGCTGAGCCAACTTTCCCCCGCCTTCCACGTGGCAGCTCAGATCTCAAAATATCTAATAAAACTCCTCCTACAGATTCAAGGAATTTCAATAATATATTTCCAGTAAATCCATCACAGACTACTACGTCGAAACTACCTGATAATACATCTCGTCCTTCACAATTACCTCCAAAATCAAAACTTTTTTCAGAAGATAATAATTCAAATGTTTTTAGGGATAAATCATTACCTTTACATTCTTCTTCTCCAATATTTAAAAGGCCAATTCTTGGTTTTTGTACTTGTAGGACATCTTTTGCATAAATATTACCTAGAAGAGCAAATTGATGCAGATAAGATGGCTTACAATCAGTATTAGCACCGACATCTAAAACTAATACCGGGCGAGTTTGATCCCTTGTTGGAAATAATGCTCCTATAGCTGGTCTTTCAATCCCTTTTAATCTCCCAATTCTAAATATAGCCGAAGCCATCATGGCGCCTGAATTACCCGCTGAGTAGACGGCTTCAGCTTTATTATTTCTCACTAAATCCATTGCAACGTTTATACTTGCATTTTTCCTTTTTCTAACTGCGGTAGCTTCTTCATTCATCCCAATAGGCTCTCCACTATCAATTAATTCAAGACGATTATTATTTATTTCATTTTCTAATAATTCTGCTAAACCAGTTTTTTCTGCTGCATCTTTTACTTTTTCAATATTGCCGACAAACTTTATATTTATTGGTAATCTACTTATTGCTTCTAGGCAACCCTCAAGAATTGGACCAGGAGCATAATCTCCACCCATCCCATCAACTGCGATCCAAATTCTTTTAGATTGAGATTCCTCCACCCTATCTAAAATGCTATCGTTATTTTGTAATCTTTTTAATGGGTCAAAAACTAATGGCTGTAATGTATTTTTAGCTATTGAACTAGCATTTGAAACTACACTACTAGCAGTATTAACAACAGATTCAGCACTTGAAACTACATTACCTGCAACATTACCTGCAACATTACTAGCTGTGGTTACTACTGATCCAGCACCAGAAACCATATTACCCGCAACATTACTTGCCGTTGCTGCAGAACTTGCAGCAGTACCAACTATAGAAGTCACAGCCGAATTTCTTTTGTACCAAATAACTAATCTTCTAATAGCTCTGGACTTGTTAATTTTTTGCGCTGTTTCTTTCCCCATTTATTTACCATCAAAAGGAGCAATATCGACAATCCGTTGGAAAAGATATCCTGTACCTCTTGCTGTCAAAATTAATTCGGGATTTGCTGGATCAGCCTCCAGTTTTGATCTTAATCTTGATATATGAACGTCCACGACTCTTGTGTCTACATGTCTCTCGGGTGTATATCCCCACACTTCTTTCAAAATCTCTCCCCTACTAAATGGCTCTCCTGACCTACTTACCAAAAGCTCTAAGAGACTAAATTCCATACCAGTTAATCTAATTCTCTCATCACTTTTAAAAACTTGTCTTCGATTTGTATCAATTTTTATATCCGTAACCAAAATTAATCCTGAATTAGGCATTCCAGGAATTTGTTCTTTATCGATTCTTCTGAGTACGCACCTAATTCTAGCTTCTAACTCCTTTGGGCTAAATGGTTTTACTACATAATCATCAGCTCCTAATTCTAAACCTGTAATCCTATCTGCAACATCTCCTAATGCAGTTAACATTACAATTGGTACATCAGAATCTTTCCTTAATTCTTGACAAACTCCATAACCATCTAACTTTGGCATCATTACGTCAAGGACTACTAAATCAGGTTCATAATCCTTAAATAACTTTAATGCCTCTTTACCATCACTTGCAGTTACAACTTTGTAGCCAATCATGGAGAGACGCGTCTCCAGAATTCTTCTAATACTCGCCTCGTCATCTGCGACCAGTATAGTTTCTTTAGTTTGACTAGATAGAGCCATTTGTTTCTATTAGCTAATCAGTAAGAGAATTTATTATTAACCTAATCTAACTTGTAGAGGGGCAATATCCCAAACATTCTTGTTCCATTACTTCATTCAGAAACTTAATGTCTAGCAAATTATCGACTTTTATTTGTCAGAATTGCGGATCTGAAACTTCTCAATACTTTGGTAAATGCCTTAATTGCAACTCATGGAATTCCATTGTTGAAGAAATAAAAAGTAAGAGCTCTAAATTTCAAGAAATAAAAAATAGTAAAAAATCTATACCGTTTAATGAAATCTCGTCAAAAAAAATATCAAGATTTACGAGTGGTTTTAGGGAATTCGATCGAGTTCTTGGAGGTGGAATTGTACCTGGATCTGTTGTTTTACTTGGAGGAGAACCAGGTATAGGTAAAAGCACAATAGTTCTTCAATCAGCAGGAAAAATATCTCTCAATGAAAAAGTTTTATACATATCTGCAGAAGAATCCTTAGAACAAGTAAAAATTAGATGGGAAAGATTAAATCAAAACAGTAATGATTTAAAAATTTTTGCAGAATCTAATTTATCTCTAATTATTGAAGAGATCAAACGTGTCAATCCATGTTTCGCAATTATTGATAGTATTCAAGCCATCCATAATCATGAAATGCAAAGTTCTCCAGGATCTGTTTCTCAAGTTAGAGCATGTTCGTCTGAGTTACAAAATCTGGCCAAAGATAATAATATTGCGCTTCTAATAATTGGTCATGTAACCAAAGATGGTGCTTTAGCTGGCCCTAAAACTCTAGAACATTTAGTTGATACAGTAATAAACTTTGAAGGAGATAATATTTCATCTCATAGATTACTAAGAAGTATAAAAAATCGATTTGGATCGACCTTTGAAATTGGAATTTTTGAAATGCTTGAAGAGGGTTTACAAGAGATAAAAAACCCAAGTTCAATTTTTACAAATAAAGAACATATTTCAGGTGTAACAACTACGATTACAAATGAAGGCACTCGACCATTAGCCATTGATATACAAGCACTGGTAAATAAAACTTTCTACAGTAACCCAAGACGAACTACAACTGGAATTAGCATAAATAGATTGCATCAAATTCTTGCTGTTATTGAAAAACACGTAGGGATAAAATTATCTGAATTTGATTGTTATATAGCTACTGGTGGAGGTTTTGAAATTAATGATCCCTCATCTGACTTAGGTGTAGCAATATCAATTTTATCAAGTTTGAAAAATATTCCTCCTTTGGCCAATACCTCATTTATTGGGGAATTGGGTTTGAGCGGCCAAGTTAGAAAATCGAATAACCTTCGGACAAAGATAGAAGAAGCTGTAAGACTAGGGATCAAAAATATCGTGGTGCCAAAACTAGAGGAGGAACTTAATAATAATTTTCAAAATTTAATAAATATCAAAGAGATATCCAATATTAAAGAAGCAGTTGATTATTCTTTATCAAAATAAAAAAATTAAAGGTACATATCAATTGAGCTTCTGCCTGAGTTTTTCAACCAATTCTCAATATCTAGATACCCACCTGGATAAAGTCTCACTGCTTTAGACCAGACTTCAGCAGCTTTATCAAACCAAATATCTCTCTGATCTAAATCACCATTTTGCTCAGCATATCTTCCCCTTTTTTCATAAATTAAACCTATATTTTTCAAGCATGATGGCTGTTTGGGATTTTCTACTAAAGCTTTTTCATAAGTTTCAATAGACAAATCCTCTTCACCGTTACTCATATATATAATTGCCATATTTTTTAAAGTCTCACCCCTATCAATTTTATTTTCTTCAAGCAGTAAGCTCTCTTTGTAATACTCTAATGCTTCCGAATAGTCCCCATTATTTTGTGCAGCTAAGCCATCTCTATAATAAATATATGCCTTTTTTTCTTTCTCAGCGATAGGCATTATTTTTACAATAGATTCTGCAATTACAGTAAAAGCTTTATCAATAAAATTGTCTCTGTTTTGATTACTAGGCACTGTTCTAAATCTAATAAAATTAATATAGTATTTTAAAAAATAACTATTTAAAAAGTCTATTACATTTATTATTATAGTTAGAAATAAAGTCAAGCATTAATTAGCTTCTATTGTGAAAAATATGGAGAGCATTCAATTAAGCGTTACAGGAATGAAATGCGGAGGTTGTGTTAGTACTGTAGAAAAAATATTGAATGATTCTGATGGTATTGAAAATGTTTCTGTTAACTTGCTTACTGAAAGTGCATATTTTGAAATTACCCAGAAACATGTAGAAATAGAATCAGTCCTCGAAAATCTAAAAGAGAATGGTTTCCCATCAAAGATTTACATAAATGATTTTTCAAAAAAAATAAATAAAGCAGAATTAGAAAAAAAAAAAAAGTGGAATAAACAATGGAAAAAACTAACTTTTGCCCTATTACTTTTATTATTTTCAGGATTAGGTCATCTAGCAGAAGGAAGATATATAAATTTTCCAATATTAGGTAATATATTTTTTCACGCTTCATTAGCAACGTTAGCTCTACTATTTCCTGGCAGAGGAATAATTATTAATGGATTTAAATCATTTATTAAGAACCATCCCGATATGGATTCTCTAGTAGCTCTTGGAGTAATTAGCGCATATACGACAAGTCTTCTATCCTTAATATTTCCTGCTACTGGTTTTCCTTGTTTTTTTAATGAGCCAGTTATGCTGTTAGGCTTTATACTGATTGGGCGTTACTTAGAAGAAAGAGCAAGATATCAAACTGGTTCATCTATTGGAGAATTATTAGATCTTCAACCTGAAATGGCAAATATCTACACAGAAGACAATCAAATAAAGTCAATAAGAGTGAACACTTTAAGACCTGATCAAGAGATTCAAGTTTTAGCAGGAGACAGAGTACCTGCAGACTGCATTGTTACCCGAGGTAATTCATATGTTGATGTTTCACATATTACTGGAGAATCCAAACCTATAGAAGTCAAAGAAGGCGAAAATCTATCTAGTGGTTCTTTAAATCTTAATTCAACTCTTAGACTTAAAGTGCAAAAGGTCGGAGGAGATTCTTCTCTTGCAAAACTAGTAAATCTTATTGAGTCAGTAAACGCTAGAAAACCTCGCATTCAAGGCATTGCTGATGAAATTGCAGGTAAATTTACTTACTTTGTACTTATTTTTGCTACTTTAACCTTCTTCTTTTGGTGGAAAGGGGCAAGAAACATATGGCCTGATTTATTAAGTCAGAATCATGAATTAATCACTCACTCAAGCCATACACTTCATAGTTCTCTTGGTAGTAATGCTGAGAATTTCCTGAGTTTAGCAATTCAATTATCAATTGCTGTTTTAGTAATAGCTTGTCCTTGTGCATTAGGTTTAGCCACCCCAACTGTAATCACTGTCGCATCAGGTAAAGCAGCAAAAAAAGGGGTTTTATTTAAAGGCGGGGACAAAATAGAGATGGCTTCAAAAATTAATCACATTATTTTCGACAAGACAGGTACTTTAACAAAAGGTAAGCCTTTCATTGTTGATTACAAAAATAATGATGATCATTCATTTTTATTAAAAATAGCTGCCAGTTTAGAAAAGGAAAGCAGACATCCAATCGCAGAAGCATTAATTCAAGAGGCAAAAAAGCAAAATTTAAGTTTATTTCCAATAAAAAAAATTTTCACTCATTCAGGTCGAGGTATTTCTGGAGAACTAGAGTCAATTGATGGGCTTATTAGTATTGGAAATATTGAATGGCTACTAAGCAAAGGAATAATTGTTAACAGTGATGCAAAAAAAGTCATTGAAAATGAAGAAACAAAAACGAACACTATCATTGGAGTAAGTATTAAAGATAATTTATTAGGCTTTATTTTGCTCGGAGATTTACTCAGAGATGATTCAATTAAAACAGTTCAAAATTTGAGAGAAAACAAATTTAAAATTAACATTTTAAGTGGCGATAGGAAACACACAGTTTTAGCTTTAGCAAAAAAAATTGGGTGTAAAGAAACAGAAGTAAAATGGGATCTTCTTCCTGAAATGAAACTAGAGACTATAGAAAATTTAAAAATTAATAATAAAGTGGCAATGATTGGTGATGGAATTAATGATGTCCCAGCCTTAGCATCCTCAGATTTAGGAATTGCGGTAGGATCAGGGACTCAAATAGCCAAGGCAAATGCAGATGTAGTATTAATGGGAGATCAACTAAATGGATTACCCTACGCCTTAAATCTTGCAAAAAAAACCATAAGAAAAATAAAGCAAAATCTAACATGGGCTTTTGGTTACAACTTACTAGCTATACCTTTAGCCGCCGGCATTTTATTCCCTAAATACGGTATTCTTCTTACTCCATCAATAGCAGCATTATTGATGGCTATTAGCTCAATTACAGTTGTAATTAATGCTTTATCTTTGGATTAAATGAAAGGAAAATTTATCGTTATTGAGGGTATTGATGGATGTGGTAAAACTACCCAAATAGATGAACTATCTAAATGGCTTCCTAATAGTGGTCTAATAAATAAGGGGTCTAAATTAATCACAACTAGAGAGCCTGGAGGCAGTCTTTTAGGAAAAAAACTTAGAGGACTGATTCTTGATAATAATGAAAATAACAGGCCTTCATCTCTTGCAGAATTATTGCTTTATTCAGCTGATAGAGCTGAACACGTTTCCAAAATTATTTCACCTGCTTTAAATAACAATGATTGGGTAATAAGTGATAGATTTTCCGATTCCACCCTCGCTTATCAAGGTTATGGAAGAAATATAAATTTAGAAATAATTAAAAATATTGAATCTATTGTGTGTCAAGGAGAATCTCCTGATCTCACTTTCTTCTTAGAAATTTCTCCAGAAGAGAGCATATTACGAAGAATAAATGAAATTCCAGACAGAATAGAATCAGAAGGTATTAGATTTTTAGAAAAAGTAAATGAAGGCTTCAAACTAATTGCCAAACAAAAAAACTGGAAAGTAATATCTGCTTCACAAAATATTAATACTATTTCAAATCAAATTAAAGAGACTTTGCTAAACAATTTCTCTAATAAGAAATGATTGAGGTTAAAAAAAGTAATTTTTTCTTGAATAAAGAAGTCAATACCTGTCTTAACAACATAATTAAAAACAAATCATTTGCAAATGGTTATATATTTTATGGTGCTGAAGGAGTAGGAAAAAAGCAAACTGCTCTTCAATTTATAAAAGAGATTTTCAAACAGTCTTCACCAAGCGAAAATGTTGAAGAGAGAATTACAAACAATAACCATCCTGATTTTTTAATTATTAAACCTGATTCTCTTTTGGCAACTAAAAGTTCAGAAAGTTCCGATATTGAAAAAACAATAAAAAGTGGATCTGAGATTATTAAAATTGCTCAAATACGCAATATCAAAACTTTTCTTAGTCAAAAATCAATAAACTCAGAGAAAAAAATTGTTTTAATTATTGATGCACACCTCTTAAACGAAGCAGCATCAAATTGCCTTTTAAAAACCCTAGAAGAACCAAGTAACGGCATTTTTATTTTACTAACATCTAGATTAAACCTTTTCTTAGATACGATCATCTCAAGATGTCAAATCGTCAGATTTCGATCTTTTTCTAGAAAACAAATAAAGTCTATTTTGAAAGAATATTTAGATACTTCTAAATTAAATATTAATACAGAATTACAATTTGAAGATTTAATAAACTCTGCAAATGGATCTCCAAATCAATTATTGAAAAATATTGAAATTTGGAATGATTTTTCAGATCAAATCATAAATAAATTGGATTCTCCAATAAAAAATAGTCTGGAAATATTAGAAATATCTAAATCAATTTCTGAAAAATTAGAAATTTTTCAACAGATTTTTTTAGTAAATTTAATTCAAACTATCTGGTGGAGAAAAACAAAAAAAATCAGTTTAGTTAAAAAACTTGAAAATTTAAAATTCCTCCTAAGAAAAAATGTTCAACCAAGGTTGGCGTGGGAAATTACTTTTTTAAAAATTTCAATGGAAGATATACTAGATTAATCTACTGCAGAATTTATCAAGTCAGGGTTTCTTGCTTGCATAAACTCATGCCTAGCAGTTTCCACTTGAGAACCAATAGGTAACTCAAGACAATATCCAGCACCGTATACAGTTTTTATATAAGTAGGTTTACGTGGATCGGGTTCAAGTTTAGTGCGTAAGTGTCTAATATGAACTCGTATTGTCTCAATATCATCATCAGGTTCATATCCCCATACTTCCTTAAGAATTAATGCTGGCGATACAGTTTGACCATGCCTCTGCAAAAGACAATGAAGCAGTTCGAATTCAAGATGCGTTAACCTAACAGGAATTTCAAACCATATAGCTTCAAATCTTTCCGGAACAAGAGTTAAAGGACCATAATTTAGTATTTCTTGCTGGTTACTAGAATTTAATTGTGCTCTATTGGTTCTTCTTAGTAAAGCCTTTATGCGTACATATAATTCTTCTAGATCGAATGGTTTAGTAATGTAATCATCTGCTCCGGAATTAAAGCCAGTAACTTTATCTTTAAGGCCGCCTAATGCAGTTATCATCAAAATTGGGATATTTGATGTTCTTTCATCTCTTCTTAGTCGTTGGCATAAAGTTAATCCATCAACACTGGGTAGCATTAAATCTAAGAGTATTAAATCTGGTGAATATTGAAGAGCTAACGCTTGTCCTTTAATTCCATCTTCAGCTTTTTGGACATCAAAACCAGAGTGTTCTAAATGCCTGGCCACCAAATCACGCATATCACGATCATCTTCAATTAGAAGGATTGAAATTTTCATATTTATCAACTATTAAATAAAAATTAATATTTTGTACTATGATTCTCTCAAGAATTTACAAAGATTGCTGAATTAGTGTAAAAGTTTTTATCAATTAGATTTATCAAATAACTTAGTGATAGCTTAAGATTAGATAGAAATTGCAAATTTTTAAAAAGTTGAAATTTTAGAATTTCTTTCGATTCTATTTACTTTTTCTTAATAATCAAAGGATTATTAGGAACAAATAATGGTTCTACCTAAAAGAAAATCTAATTAATATCTTCATTACAAGTTATATAAAATTAAATTGAATGGAGATTTTCAGTTGTCAAATATGAATTAGCTAAGTTTAAAGTTTTTGATTTATCCAGAATGTTTAAACTAATAATTTTGTCTATATTAAAAAAAATTTAAGTATCTATGAAAAAGAAGACTATTGTTTATTCTGATTTATCAAAAAAACAACTAGAAAGTCTTAAAGAACTTTACATTCAAAAAAAAGTTCAATCGATGAGTCATCAAGAACTTAAAAAGTATGTACTAGAAATTGTTTCTCATCAGATAAACGAAACTATTGGCAAAGAAGAGGAAATGGAAGCATGGAGGGAAATGTCAGATTTTTTTGGAGAACAATTTGAAATAATTATCTCAGAAATACAAACAAAATACATTGACGATAAAAACCTAATTGAAACTGAAATAGATTCTCAGAAACAAAGAATAGAATTAATTGAAAGGAATAATTTCGATCAAGAGAAAAAGGATATGTGGGATGACTGAAATTTCCTGAGGGGTTTAATGATTCAAACGATATAAACAAAAATATGTCTTAATTTAAAAAAACGTAAAAATCAATCAAAGAACTTATTTCTCGCTTATTTGAGGAATAAAAAATAAATGTTCTAATTACTGTTCTTAAAAAGAATCTTTTAATTTTTTTAAAATCATGTTATTTTAGACAATCTGTATTATTTTTAGATGTTCTAAATACTGTTCTTAATAAATCAAATATACTTGATTAAATCTTCGTCTAACCACTATTTGACAAGAAAAGGTCCAAGAAATAAAAAAGTCACCTTTTTAGAGTGGCTTTAGATAACTTTTTGAAATTTATAAACTCTCCGGGCTGTCGATCACTTAACAAAATATGTCTTGATATGACACGATATGTCATGACATATATAAAAGAAATAGGAAAATGGACGAATATTTTGACGAATAAATTAGTTTTTTATTTTTTTTATTTTTTCTAAATTCCATTTATCAAATATTAATTTCATTTCTCTTTCGTAATATCTTACTTTCTTTGAGAAAGGTAGTTGTTGAACAATTATCCCAAAGGGGAATTTAAAAAAAGAAGAAACATAAACAATATAAAACTCGATAAATGAAGGTTTTGGTGGGAGAGTTAAATTTTTTACATATGCCCAATCAATGCATGGTTTTAGTTGCTTATCACTAGCGATAATATTTTTTTTACATCTCCACCAAGAGAATAGATATATGCAAATAAAAATCGGTAGAGGAAGAAGTCGCAACATTAAATATCAAGAATTATTTTCTTTTCATTAACTCTATATATGATAGTTTATTTTTTATGAAAATTCTTGATGATACCTCAAAGCACTTCTACTCGGGTATAAATACTCTATGAAATTCAAGAAAAAAGGAGGACAATTTAGATATAAATCTAGGAAGTCTTATGAAACTATTAAATCAATTCAATGTCCTTCCAAGATACCTAACTGCATTTAATTATGCAGGGTTAAACTTGAATGTGACTCCACAAGAACTAGAAAAATGTAATCCTGAGTTTCAAAACTTTTGGGATAAAGAATGTGGAAAACATCCGACTAATCAGAATTGTTTAATTTATTGTGACTGAGGATAAAAACATGAAAAAATTGTAGTAAAAGTGACTAAAATTCTGGACGAATATATTTTCTAAAAGACGAATAAAAAGACGAATAAAAAGACGGATAAATAAACGAATACTGGACAAATAGAATTGCACTAAAATGTCATTATTCGTCTAGAAATTTTACTGAGAAGGTAGTAATAGGCAAAAAAAAGTCACCAAGTAGGTGACTTTGCATGACTTTTCGAGACTTTTAAACTCCCCGGGCGGGATTCGAACCTGCGACCAATCGATTAACAGTCGATCGCTCTACCGCTGAGCTACCGAGGAATATAAAATGAATTTAGCTCTTTAAAGTACCTTATGACAAGTACAATAATCAATTATATTGAAATTTTGATGGTTCTTGCCAGCTAGATAAAAAACCATTTTTCAACTCTGCTACTGCATCAGCATAAGTTAATTCTTCATAACGATGAGTAATCCACAAAGCTGATAAAGGTTTTTTGTTATCACTTGTAAGATTTTTAATAGTTTGTAAAACTTTTAATTGGCTGGTTTGATCAAGTAACGCTGTAGGCTCATCTAAAAGAATAAAATTTTTATTACTAATCAGAGCACATGCAATAGTTAAACGTTGTTTTTGCCCACCGCTCAAAGTATGAATTGGTCTTTTTTCAAAACCAGTCATTCCTACCTGATCAAGCACGTATTCAATTTTTTTATTAATTTCATTTTGACTTATATTTTGACTAATATTAATCAAAAGTTCACTCCTACAATTTGGCATCAATATTTGATGATCAGGGTTTTGAAAAACCATGCCAATATTAGCATTAGAGTCAATGACACCATTTTTGGGTTTGATTATTCCATTAATTAATTTTAAAAGAGTACTTTTTCCGCTCCCGTTTTTACCTACCACCATCCAAAATCCAGGTTTTTTTATTGAGAAATTACATTTAAAAATTAAATTTTCTTTTTTTCCAAGATATGAAAAAGAAACATCTTTGAATCTAATATGAGGTATTTCATTCTCAAGGGAATCTCGCATTAATTCTATCAATCTATGTTTAGAGAAAATCCTGGTCTTTTAGCTCCTCCTGCTACTGAGGATTTTTCATATATCTGAACAGAAATAATTTCTTTAGCTCTTACAGCAATTAATTTATCTTGAACTTTGTCACAACTTAATTCGATCAAGTTTGAGGATTCTAAAGTTTCATTCATAGAACTTTTTATTTCATCATAAATTTGTTTAACATCATCAAATTCTTTCTTCTGAATTGAAAGTGGAAAAGGTGAATATCTCAGACTTAGTTCCAACGAATACATAACTTTTATAAAAACTAACTTTTATAATACTAAATATTTTTTCCGCAGGAAGTTATTTAAATTAAATTCTTTTGAGAAAATTATATAAAAGATCTTTAAATACAATTATTATGGATATAGAAGATTTTATTTTGCATTTAAAAAATCATTTCATGGAAATAGCAAATGATATAACTTCTCTAGTTGGAAATACCCCATTAGTTAAATTAAATCGAATCAGAAAGTATTTTGATTGTTATCCTGAAATAATAGCTAAGCTAGAAAGTTTCAATCCATCAGCTTCCGTTAAGGATCGGATCGCTTATTCAATGTTATGTAAAGCTGAAGAAGAAGGATTGATAACACCAGAGAAAACAACGTTAATTGAAGCAACTAGTGGTAATACTGGTATCGCATTAGCAATGGTTGCTGCAGCAAAAGGCTATAAATTGATATTAACTATGCCGGATACGATGAGTATTGAGAGAAGGGCAATGTTAAGAGCATATGGAGCTAAATTACAGCTAACACCAGGGAAAGACGGAATGAGAGGAGCTATAGATTTAGCTAATGAGTTATCTTCATCCATTGCATATAGCTATCAATTTAATCAGTTTGAAAACTTTGCTAATCCAGATATTCATGAAAGAACAACGGCTCAAGAAATATGGTCCCAATCCAATAACAATTTAGATGGACTAATTACAGGAGTAGGCACAGGAGGAACAATTACTGGTTGTGCACGTTTTTTGAAAAAAGTTAATCCAAATTGCAAAATTTATGCCGTAGAGCCCAAAAAAAGTGCTGTGATTTCCGGAGAAAAAGCAGGATCTCATTCGATTCAAGGAATTGGAGCAGGTTTCGTACCGAAAGTGCTCAATACTAAATTAATTGATGAAATTATAAAAATAGATGACGATGAAGCATTTTATTATGGGCGTTTATTAGCTCGATTGGAAGGTCTTTTATCTGGCATCAGCAGCGGTGCAGCTTTAGCAGCAACTATAAAAATCGGCAAAAGAAAAGAACTAATGAATAAAAGATTGATAGTTATTCTTCCAAGTTTCGGAGAGAGATATTTATCAACAGCAATGTTTGAATCTAATACCTCAATTCAAGCCAGAAAAGATGGTTATCTTTAATGCATAACTTATAAAAATGGAAAAAAATTTATATGAAGAATTAGGTCTCAAAAATAATGCAACCAGAAGTGAAATTAAATCTTCATATCGCTCTTTAGTTAAGCAACATCATCCTGATGCAGGAGGCAAGAAAGAACGATTTCTTGCAATACAAAATGCCTGGGAAACTCTAAATGACCCTATCAAAAAGAAACAATACGATAGCAGTTTTTTCTCTTCCAGTTCATCATTTGATTCATTAAATGAAAATTGGGAAGAAAAATTTAATTCAAAAAAAAATAATTCTTTAATCAAGGACAAAGAAGTTGAAACATGGACAAAAGAAATTTTTACTCCAATAAATAGATTAATTAGTCAAATAATTAAACCTATGAATAACGAAATAAAAGAACTATCTGCGGATCCATATGATGACCAACTAATGGAAAATTTTTGCAGTTACATAATTCTTTCACAAAAGAAAATAGAAAAAATTGAAAAAATTTATAACAAAAAAATAGTTCCAAAGTCTATTTCAGCTTTAGGCCTCGATCTTTATCATTGTTTTTCACAAGTTAAAGATGCGCTATCAGAATTTGATAGATATTCACAAGGATACGTAGATAATTACTTATTTGATGGTAAAGAAATGATCAAAGAAGCAAAAAGAATCCAATCAAAGATGTCTACAGAGAAAAAAAATACAAACTTTTAAATATAAAAATTTTATTGACTATACTCTTTAAGTTGATCTAATTTTAACCAAACATCTGGAACAGGTCTGCGCCATCGAACCTGAGCATATTCGTCTTTGAGTGAAAGAATCTCTCCAGGACCTTCAAAGACATAGTTAGGTAGATCATTATCGCTGGCTAGCGCTTCGATGCTTTTAATATAATTTACTCTATCGACAAAAACTAAGCTTCCTTTCTTAAGAGGTTTCTTTGGAATAGAATCTGCCATAATAAATTCAAGAAAGTTTACCGAAGTCTATTATACAAAAACTTTTTTGAAAAATATTGAAAAAAATTTATACCGGAATAATAATTACAAACTTCTAAAAAATTTAATAGCCTTAAATTATAAACATCTTATTAATATGCGTCTTTTACTACTTGGCTGCACTGGATTTGTTGGTAAAGAATTAGTACCAACACTACTCAAAAAAAATCACGAAATATACATTGTAAGCAGAAAACCTATAAGTAAATTAAAGGTTGATTTAGATTTCAATAAGTTTAAATTTTTTCAAATAGATTTATCTAAAGAAAAAAACTGGAATAACGAAAATCTTCTAAATATTATAAAAGATACAGATGGAATTATTAACTTGATGGGAGAACCCATAGCAGAAAAAAAATGGACTACTGAACAAAAACAGGAGATTGAAAATAGTCGTATTAGCACCACGAAATTTATGATAAAAACCCTTAAAAATTTAAAAATCAACCCAAAAGTCATTATAAATGCATCAGCAATAGGTTATTACGGTACAAGTTTATCTGATGAATTCACTGAAAATAGTATTGGAGGAAAAGACTTTTTAGCTAATCTTTGCAAAAAATGGGAAGCGGTCGCTGCTGAAAAACCATTTTTCTCAAGATTGGTTATCTTTAGAATTGGAATTGTTCTAGAGGCAGATGGAGGAGCATTAGGAAAAATGCTCCCTATATTTAAAGTTGGATTAGGTGGACCAATTGGAGATGGTAATCAATGGATGAGTTGGATTCATAGAACTGATTTATGTGTATTAATTTCTCAAGCATTAATTGATAAAAAGTATTCGGGAGTATTTAATGCTGTTGCACCAAATCCAGTATTAATGAGAGACTTTTCTCAAACTTTAGGCAAATGTCTGAATAGACCTAATTTACTTCCAGTGCCTGGAGCGGTTTTAAAAATATTGTTAGGAGATGGAGCAAAAGTTGTATTAGAAGGACAAAAAGTAATAAGCAGTAAACTCAAAAATTATTCTTTTAAATATCCTCTTCTTGAGACAGCAATTTACGCCTCCACCAAGAATTGATACCGTTTACTAAAGCACCAAAAATAAGAATAGTTATCAATGGGACTATAAGAGGATTCCAAACTATCTGAATAAAATTAATAAAAATAAATATGCCATTTAATTGCATGATGATTGCAAAAATAAAAAATATTGCAAAAAAAATCACTGTAAATAAATTTATTAACAATAAATTATCAATTATTTGTTTTAACTTATTTTGATTATTCTCGTTAGACATTTTTTATAATAATATTCATGTCATCAACCATTTTAAGACAAGCTTTGTTTTCACCCAGTCTTTTTTTGGCATTTTCATTACATGAAATCATAAACTTCTTATTAAGCTGTATAAGGTATATTATTTTTATGATCAATTTTATTGTCTGATTGATTTGATCATTCTTATCTTTATATTTACTCGCACAAAAAACATATTCTCCAAGTAAACGTCTTTGCGCTTCTGCAAAAGTTTTTGTAAATTGTGGACCTTTACCTTCAATCTGAATAACCGGTTTTCCCAATCCAATCGCTTGCTCAGCTGCTGTTCCTGCCATGCTGATACAGCATCTGCTTTTCAATAATATTTTGTCAAAATTATTCCAATATATATTCACTTCTAAAAATTTATATTGAAATTTCAAGAGATTATTATCTTTTATATTTTCTAGTTTTAACCATCCTCTCTTTTTAAATATCTTCTTTATTTTTAATGAAGAAAGAGAATTAACTATTGCGAAATTAAAATGAATTTTTTGAAAATATTTTAAATCTGACAATGCTTCTAATACCTCTAAAATTAAAACAAAATTATCTAAAGTCTCAGGGAATCTACTTCCCGGAAATAATCCAATACTAAATTCAGCTTTCTTTAATTCTTTGTTTCTTGAAAAGAACTTATCCATAAATGGGTTGCCTAAAAAAGACACTTTCTTTTTTAATTGCAAAGTTAAATCATTGGCTGTAAGAGAATCTCTTGTATATATTTTTTTTGCTTTTTGTGAGAGTAAGAAAAATTTAGAAGGCCATGGTAATTTTAACTTCCCTTCATAATGACTGGAATAAGCAACTAAATATGTAAAAAAATCTTTCTTACAAACCCAGGCAAAAAAAACTGGCACAATATCGCCAACTACAAAAAAATAATCATATTTTTTTTTTATTTTAAAAGTTAAATATAATCTTTTAAGAAGATAAAATACTTCTCCTCCTAATATCTCAGTGAGTCTTCCCTTAAATGAATTATAGCCAATTCCTCCAGTACTAAATGCTTCTGTTTTACCGATAATCTTAATTTTTTCTTTTTCATAATGGGTTCCCTTACCAACAATTGGCAAAGCATGAACAGAATAACCACTTTTAACGAATTGCTTAGCTATTAAACTGCCAGATAGATCTTCTCCATGCCCATTACTTAATATTAAAATTTTAAACAATTTAAAATTCCAACCATTTTTTTACTTTAATTAACTCAGGCCAATTTGGATATCTACTTAATCCGTCTTCAACAGATTCTTTCAACTCACTTTTCACATCTGGCATCATCATAGACATTTTTTTTATTAACTCAATATGATCCCTAACACCTTTATTATTGGTAGCCAAAAGAGCTAAAGACAAATTCATTCTTGCTTGTGGATCTTGCTGATTTAATTGAACAGCTTGCCTGGCAGCTGCCAAAGCTTCTTCATTATTTTTCAAAAGTAATTGAAGCCATGATAAACAAGTCCAGGCAGCAAAATGATTTGGTATTTGCTGTATAATTTTTTGAAAATCTTGAACAATTGGAATTAAATCTTGCCGTGCTTTATATCTTGATAGAGCTGCATTAAAATCCTCTTCGATGGGATTAATTTCGTTATTCATTATTTATTAAACTGCAAAAGAGCTTCCACAACCGCAAGTTTGAGAAGCATTGGGATTTACAAAATTAAAGCCACCTCCAATTAATTCCTTACTAAAATCTAATTGCATTCCATAAATATATAAGAGACTTTTAGGATCACATACTACTTGAAAGCTTTGATCAGCTTTTAATGAGTAATCATAAACTTTATCGTCGGGATTTATTTGATTAGTTCCTATAAAATCCATCGTATAGCTCATCCCACTACAACCGCCTGATCTTACTCCTACCCTTAGTGCTTTTTTATCACTTAGGCCCTTCAATAAATTTAAAATTTGTTCTATAGCATCATTCGTAATTAAGATACCTTTGCCATCATCAGAGTTCTTAATTTCCTGTTTAACTTCTACATTTTCCATGAACAAAGAATTTCTACTATTTATAATATAAAAACTTAATCGATAGGATGCATAGAACAAACAATATCCAAACTTGATTTGTTATAATTTTAAGAAAAAGTGAAAATAGCAATAGTTGGTTCTGGATTAGCTGGTCTTACAGCAGCTGTCAATTTAGTTGATGAAGGCCACGATGTACAAATTTATGAGAGCAGGTCATTTTGGGGAGGTAAAGTTGGAAGTTGGGAAGATAAGGATGGTAACCACATAGAAATGGGTTTACATGTATTTTTTTACAATTATGCAAATCTTTTTAAATTAATGAAAAAAGTGGGGGCTTTCGACAATTTACTCCAGAAAGATCATACTCATCTATTTATCAATAATGGTGGAAATTTAAAATCTTTAGACTTCAGATTCCCTTTAGGTGCTCCATTTAATGGACTAAAAGCTTTTTTTACCACCGAACAACTTACCTGGATAGATAAGTTCAGAAATGCCTTAGCTTTAGGGACAAGCCCAATAGTTAGAGGATTGATAGACTATGAAGGCGCAATGAAAATAATTAGAGATCTAGATAGAATTAGTTTTAAAGAATGGTTTTTAAACCATGGTGGAAGTGAAAAAAGCTTGGAAAGAATGTGGGATCCTATCGCATATGCTTTAGGTTTTATTAATTGCAAAGATATTTCAGCAAGATGCATGCTAACTATCTTCATGATGTTTGCTTCAAAAACAGAAGCCTCAAAACTGAATCTTTTAAAAGGTTCTCCTCATAAGTGGCTAACTCAACCTATTGTCGACTACATCACAAACAAAGGAGCAAAAATACATCTTAACCATAAGGTAGAAGAAATCATTTATGAAAAGGAATCTTCCTCTTATTCAGTTAATCAATTAAAAATATCTTATCCTGAAGGATTTAAGGCAGTGTTTGCAGATAAATTTCTAGCTGCCTGTGATGTTCCTGGAATAAAAAAAATAATTCCAAAAGAATGGTATCAATTTAAAGAATTTGAAGGTTTAAAAAAACTTAGAGCTGTTGCTGTTGCCACAATTCAATTAAGATATGATGGTTGGGTTACTGAATTACAAAAAGATAATACTGGAAACGAACCAATTGGACTAGATAACCTTCTTTATTCTGCTGATGCCTCTTTCAGTTGTTTCGCTGATTTAGCACTAGCAAGTCCAGCAGATTACAGAAAAAAAGATATGGGATCACTTCTCCAATGTGTTTTAACTCCAGGCGATAGATGGATGGGAAGATCTACAGAAAGAATTACAAAAGAAATAGATAAAGAGGTTCGCCGTCTATTCCCGTCCTCAAAAAACCTTAAATTGCTTTGGAGTAATGTAGTACAAATTCCACAATCACTCTATAGAGAAGCTCCCGGTATGGAACCTTTCAGACCTAGTCAAAAAACATCCATATCTAATTTCTTCATGGCTGGTAGTTATACAAAACAAGATTACATAGATTCTATGGAGGGAGCTACAATGAGTGGTCATTTGGCTGCTGCTGCAATTTTAGAGAAGAAAGCAGAATTAGCAAAAAATCTTGCAGTGAGTTAATTGATGGGTACTTGGCTAAAACATGACGTGATAACAGTTGTTAATGCACCTCTTGAAAATGTTTGGAACACATGGAGCGATTTAGACTCAATGTCACTTTGGATGAGCTGGATTGAATCTGTAAAAACAGTTGATGAAGAGACTAATACACTACCAGATCTAACAGAATGGACTTTGGCTGCAAATGGCTTCAGGTTTAAATGGAAAGCTCAAATTACAGAAAGGGTCGAAAAAAACAAACTTAAATGGAAATCTATAGGAGGTTTACCAACTGAGGGATCAGTAGTTTTCGAAAGTAAAACTGATCAAATCACAACGGTAAATTTAGCAATAACTTATGAGCTACCAAAAATGATTGCGCGTTTTATGGAAGAAAATATCTTAGGCAAAATGGTTACAAACGAATTACAGGTCAATATTGATAGGTTCAAAGATTTAGTTGAAAAGAACTATGCAAAAAATTTTTCTAATTAAAAATATTAATTGCCAAATCTAGCAGTCCTTCAAAAGTATATTTTTGTGCCTGACTATCAACTCTTCCAAAAATCTTGTTACATATTTTTGTTGTTTGAGGTCCAATAGTTAACAGCTTAATTTGATCAAAATATTCTAACCATTTTTTACCAAGTTTTTTTTCTAGTAAAAAAGCAGCATTTACTACAGTTTTACCGCTTGAGAAAATAATTGCGTCTACTTTTCGATTAGAAATAATATCAATTGTTTCTTCCGGAATTGAGTCAGGACATCTAGTTTCATATGCAGGAACCTCAAATACACGGGAACCAGCCTTTCTAAATTGATCTGCAATTAGATCCCTACCACCTGTTTGAACTCTTGGTACAAAGACTCGAAGTCCATAACCAGATACTGGGAAATTATCAATTAAACTTTCGGCAACGAATTCTGGAGGTATAAAATCAGCCTTAATCCCAAAATCATCAAGAGTTTTTGAGGTTTTTTCTCCGACTACGGCGATTTTAGTTTTTCTAGAACATTCTTTTAATGAACTATTAAAGTATCTAAGTCTTTTATCCACAAATTTAATCCCATTACTACTGGAAAAAATAATCCAATGAAAATCATTTATTTGATTTAATGCTTCGTCAAGAGGATTTAAATCATCAGGATCACCAATACTTATTGCAGGCAAATCAAATACATTAGCGCCCTTGCTTGTGAATATCCTTTTTATATCTAATATCCCTTCTTTTGATCGAGTAATAATTATATTTCTTTGATCAAGTGGTAGATCAATTATTGGCATCCTTGTCCTCAACATTATTATTTTGATTTTTATTTTTTAATTCATCTAGAAGTTTCAAGACTGATAATCCTTTATCAAGAACAATATCGTCTTTAAAAATTATCTCTGGAACTCTTCTCATCTCTATTCTTTTTCCTAAACTATGCCTTATGGAGCTTTTAGCGGTATTCAAGTTTGCTACAATATCCTTCCTCACTTTATCTTGAGCAGTTGAAGTTATATAAATTTTACAGTGTTGCAAATCACCTGATAAATCAATCTTAGAAATATTGACGAAATGATCTCTGATAAGATCATTTTCCAAATCATTCTGCAAAATAAGGGTTATTTCTTTCTTCAAAAGAGAAGAAACTTTTGCAAGACGGTAATTATTTGGCATTATGGTTATAAATTTATTGGGTTTGTCATCGCTTGCAAGACAAAATAAACAGTTATGAAAGCACTTAAGAAAGAAGAAATCAAACCCACTATTGTGAGTGGATTTGATCTATTCTTGAACAAAGGTTCAAGCAAAGCAACAAGTCCCCCAATAACGATGGATATCAAATACTTTGGATATCTTGCAACATTAGAGAAAAATTCGCCCATCAGCTCCACAAATAGATTACTTTTTTAGCTAAGTTTTAACAAACATTAAACAGCATGATTACATTATATCAATTTAGGCATAGTGCTTTTTGTTTAAAAACAAGAATGGCTCTTCATGCAAAAAAACTACAATATCGAGTTGAAGAAGTAACACCTGGAATAGGCCAATTTGAAATCTTTAAATTATCAGGTCAAAAACAAGTACCTGTAATAGTCGATAGTAATGATCAAGTTATTAATGACTCTTCAACTATTTGCGAATATATAGATAAAAAAAATGATAACAATCCACTCTTTCCAGAGGACCCTATATTATTTGCACAATGCAAGCTAATTGAAGACTGGGCAGATACTACAATGGCTACAACTTGTAGAAAAGCTTTAATAAAATCTGCAATAGAAAATCCACAGCTAAGAACTGCACTACTTCCAGATGAAATACCTTCTTCAGTAAAAAGTGTTGTTGATAAATTACCTTTTGAAAATCTTAGTAAAATTTCTAATATAGTTTTGTCTTCTAAAGATAATTTAGAACTCCAAAAATTACTGGAAGCTTTATCAAAATCCTTGATCGACAAAAAATATTTAGTTGGAGATAGTTTATCAATTGCAGATATTTCAATTGCTGCTCAATTATCCCTCCTTAAATTTCCAAAGTCTGCAGGACCAATTCTTTCAGGAGAGGGGAGCCAAGAATACATAAATAACCCTTATTTAGAAAATCTTTTCATGTGGAGGAATAATTTAGAAGAATATCTTTTTAGTGCTAACTCTCAATAAATTCAAACTTCAATTTATATTTATTTGTTTTTATAGCATGAATAGAAGGATCACCAACTTTTGAACCATAAGAAGTAACATATTGCACTCCACAAATTGATGGCTTGATTGAATTATCAACTTCGAATATTTCTTCGGAACATTTTTGAAATTTACTAATTGTCTCTACCTGATTAATCCTTGAAGCACCTGGCTTATGCGCTGTTTGTATAACTAGCTCATCTGCGAAAAAAATATCATCATCTTGGATCTGATTTCTTCCTGTAATTCTTGAATCGATGTAAAAATCATCTTTTAAATACGTAATTTGATTATTAATAGATTGAGGATCATTTACAACCTTGATTAAGGCGTCACCAAATATTGCTTTTCCAATAGATTCAGAATTTTTTGCACGATTACCAACAATTAAATCCGAATCATTATTAAAGAAATTTACTTTATAAATAACTGGCTCTTCTGAATCATTAATAATATCTTGAGAAGTAACAAGCCAATTCCCCTCGAACCATTTAGGATAAATTAAATCCTTAGAGGTATCTGATAATTTAAAATTTGGCAAATATAATTCTGGCCATTGATTTACACGATTTTCTAAAAACTCTCGTACATTAGAATCTACTAGAGCAAAAGAACTTTCTAAAAAAATTCCTTGAAAAATCAAGCAAAGAATTAATCCAAGAAGAATTTTCATTATGTCAAATCCACTAATAAGAGCATCAGATCATTATGTATTATTAGAGCCAGATTCAAAAGAAAAAATTGTATCAAAGCAAGAAGCAATTTTATGGTTGAAGAATTGGCTTAGTAAGACAGAAACACAAACAATATATCAAAATATAGACGATCATGATCAGGAATTTTTTGAAGAATTGTTAGAAAGCACTTATGAATTAGAAATAAAATTTGGATACGTTATCAAATGGTTTGCAGTAAGAATTGAACCAGATTAACTAATTATTTCTTTATGAATTGCATTAATTATTTTCATAGCCACTTCTTCAATATTTTCCCTTTTTACCTTAATTCTTAAATCTGCTTGAGAATACAAATTTTCTCTAGATTGAAAAATGTTCATATATAAATCATTTAGATTCTTTCCCTTAAGAAGTGGCCTATTTTCAATTTCACTTTTCAATCTTTCAATTGCTATGTCTTTATCGAGATCTATCCAAGCAATTACTCCCTGTCTTAGGATTCCCCAGTTTTCCGATTTGGTAACTATTCCGCCTCCAGTTGAAATTACTAATGAAGGAATTTTGATAGTTTCTTTAAGGCAGTTTGCTTCTAATTCACGGAAATTATCTTCTCCTTCATCATTAAAAATTTGATTGATAGATTTTTTTGCCAACTTCTCTATTAATGAATCTAAATCAATGTATTTATACTTCAATAATTCAGCTAGCTTCAAACCAGTTTGAGACTTACCAGAACCCATCATTCCTATTAAAAATATGCTTCTGCCCTTTAAAGTATGAACTGTTTTTTTGATAATGGATTGTTCCATAAAGACAAAAGCGTATTTAAAACCTTAAGATAGTATTATCGCAGACAGTTATGACTTCTACACAATCCAAACCATTGCATGGAAAAGGACGTGAATGCGTCATAACTCGACGTGCTTGCTTTAGTTCTAGTCACCGTTATTGGCTCCCTGAAAAAAGCCATGAAGAAAATTTATCTCTTTTTGGAAAGTGCAGTATTGCACCAGGTCATGGTCATAATTATGAACTTATTGTTTCAATGGGTGGAGAACTAGATTCTGATGGAATGGTACTTAACCTCTCTGATGTAAAACACTCTATTAAAGATAAGGTTACTGGACAATTAGATTTTCGTTTTTTAAATGATGTCTGGCCTGAATTTAATGTTAATAATCAGGAGGGTATACTTCCCACGACTGAAGCATTAGTTAAGGTCATTTGGAGTCGTCTAAAGGATGATTTACCTCTTACAAGTCTAAGACTTTATGAAAACCCTAATTTATGGGCAGATTATTTTGGAAAAAACATGGAAGCATTTTTAACAGTACAAACTCATTTTGCAGCCGCTCATAGACTTGCAAAAGAAGAGATATCCTTTGATGAAAATAAAAAAATCTATGGGAAATGTGCCAGAGTTAATGGACATGGTCATAACTATCTTGTCGAAATAACTGTAAAAGGAGACATTGATAAAAGAACAGGAATGGTTTGCGACTTATCTGCCCTCCAAGAGATAATTAATGAATTGGTTGTTGAACAACTAGATCATACTTTTCTGAATAAAGACATCGAATTTTTCCATAATTGTGTTCCAACTGCTGAAAATATAGCTTTATATATTTCTGATATTCTTAAAAAACCAATATATAACATTGGTGCAACATTACACAAAATAAGACTCCAAGAGAGTCCAAATAACGCTGCAGAAATTTATGTTGATCAAAAGTTAACCAATTCATTAAATTTGAAATTTGAAAATAATTTAGTCACACAAACTTGAGTATCCCAAGAGTAATAATTGTTATAGCATCTAGTCTTGATGGGAGAATTGCATTTCCTGGAGGTGGAGAATCTCATCTTGGAAGTGAAGAAGATAAAAAAATGTTAAATCAAAACTTATCAATGGTTGACGCCACCATTTTTGGTTTAGGTACTTTGCTAGCTCATCAATCAACTTACTTAATTAAAAATCTCAATGATAATGACGAAGTAAATATATCAAAAAGCCAACCAATTTCTATAGTTGCTTCAAATAGCAAAAACTTTAACAGTAATTGGAAATACTTTCGTCAGCCAATTAGAAGATGGCTAATAAGCTCAAGTAAAGTTGATAATTCCTCGAATAATGACTTCGAAAAACAACTCTTTTTCGAAGATTCATGGGGGGAAACTTTAATTTCACTAAAAAAACAAGGGATAAATAATCTAGCTCTTTTAGGAGGTGCAAAACTTATAAATTCATTTATAAAAGAGGATCTAATAACAGATATAAAAATTACAATAATTCCACGAATTATTGGAGGTAGATATACATGGATCCCTCCAGAACAAACAAATGAGATTTTTAATCTCAAAAGACTATGGGAAATAAAATCAATTAAAAATTTAATGAATAATGAAATCCATGTTCATTACAAAAAAATTTGAAATAGATTCAATAATAAATGAACCAAAAAATACATAAAGTTAAAGTCAAATTGTCAATTAAGGAAATCTCCAAGGAGATATGGAATGAATTGGCAAATGAAATCAATAATCCATTTTATGAATGGACTTGGCTTAAGAACCTTGAAATATCAAAAAGTGTTTCAAGAGAAACTGGTTGGCAGCCTCTATATTTTGTTGCTTATAAAAATGAAGAAATATTAGGAATTGCTCCACTTTTTTTAAAAAGTCATAGCTATGGAGAATTCATTTTTGATCAATCATTTGCACGATTGGCTCAAGAGCTGAATTTAAATTATTACCCTAAATTAATTGGAATGAGTCCTTATAGTCCTGTAAATGGATATCAATTTCTTTATAAAAAAAATAAAGATAAGAAAGAAATTACAAATTTACTCATAAACAATATCGAAAGCTTTGCGATTACAAACAAAATTTTAAGTTGTAATTTTTTATATATTGATGAAAGCTGGGGCAACCATCTTAAATCTTTGGGATACTATGAATGGATAAATTCCAGCAGTGAATGGAGGAGTAATGGAGAAAAAACGTTTGATGATTTTCTTTCTAGATTTAACTCTAATCAGAGAAAAAATATCAAAAAAGAGAGGAAATCAATTACTAAACAAGATATTAAAATAGAAATTTTTGATAAAGATGATATCAACCATGAAATCCTCAAAAAAATGCATAATTTTTATGAACAGCACTGTTCGAGGTGGGGAGTTTGGGGAAGTAAATATCTAACATCTACTTTTTTCGAAAAAATTGTTGATAATAAAAAAAATCTTTTACTTTTTAGCGCATCAAAAAATGATTCAAATGATATTTTTGCTATGTCGATGTGCGTAAAAAATAAAAGCAACTTATGGGGTAGATATTGGGGTAGTCAAGAAGAAATATCTAATTTACATTTTGAATTATGTTACTACCAGCCTATTGAATGGGCAATAAAAAATAGTATCCATTTTTTTGATCCTGGAGCAGGTGGTAAACACAAAAGGCGGAGGGGGTTTTTTGCAAAAAGCACCATTAGTTTACATAAGTGGTTTGACAAAAATATGGAAAATATAATTTATCCTTGGCTAAATGAAGTAAATAAACAAACCGAGACGGAAATTGAATATGAGAATAATTCTATACCCTTTAAATAAAAATTATTTAGCTTTACGAAAGATTATATTAGTAATATAGTCTTTATTAACTTCTAAGGATGGATTCTAGTAAAAGTTTAGATGAAAAAATAAAGATTGATAATAATCTATCCAACCGATATATAGACTTAGATCCAAATGGCTATTTTATTATAAAAGTAGATTTAGAAGAAAATAAAATAATTTTAGAGCACTTTTTAAATAACATCGATGAGGAAGGCTATGCGCTTGACCCAGAAACAAATGAACCAATCAAATGCGACTCTCAAAATAAAAGAGTTAGTAATGAAGTTTTTAAAGGTATTAGTGCGAAACAACTTGGAATATTGATCACTGAAGAAAGAAATAATTTAATAACCAGATTCGACCATGCCCTATATTTAGGCCGGGAACTACAAAAAGCAGAGGAATGTTTATACAAAAAATTACCCTATATCCAAGATTAAGAAATTAAACGAAAAAATCTAATCTTTTAATCTGATGTTAAATTAAATAAAAATAAAAAAATTAATGAACATCATTTTCTATTTTGCATTTATTGGTTTTGGTTTTGGAGCTGCTTTCGCATTAGATAAGCTCTTAAGAGCAGTTAAATTAATTTAAAAAAACTACAAAATTTTAATAGTCTCTCCATACAAATCATATTCATCCGCAAAAGAAATATTTGCTTCAACAAATTTACCAATATAATTTTTCAAATCAATTTTATCTTTAACAGATAAAATTACAGTTCCGTCAATTTCAGGAGCGAAATTATAGGACCGACCTATTAATTCGTTATTGTCAGATATTTTCTCTACCAAAATCTTCATTTTTGAACCAACATATGTCTGATTTTTATCTTTAGAGATATTTTGTTGAACTGAAATAACGTTATCTTTTCTTGCCTCTGCAACATCTGGAGATACTTTATTTTGTAAATGAAAAGCTGTAGTTCCTTCCTCAGGAGAAAAAATAAACACTCCCACATGATCAAATTTGTGCCTATCCAAAAATTCGAGAAGATGTTCAAAATGTTCTTTTTTTTCTCCTGGGAAACCAACAATGAGACTAGTTCTTAATACAGCAGATGGAATTTCTTCTCTAATTTTCTCCAAAATTGATTCATTCAAAGAAGCTTGCCAAGGTCTATTCATACTCTTCAACACATTTGGATGACTATGCTGAAGTGGTAAATCAAAGTAAGGCACTATATTCTTTGAATCTTTGAAAGCTCTAATAACTTCATCAGTTAAACCTGTTGGATAAGCATAATGTATCCTTATCCAAGGAATTGGAACTTTAGAAAGCTCATTCAAAAGTTTGGCTAATGATGGTTTTCCATAAATATCTTGACCATAATTAGTTGTTATTTGACTAATTAATATGATTTCTTGAATACCCTTTTTTGCAAGACTTTTGGCTTCTGAAACTATAGATTTTATTGTTCTACTTCTTTGAGGACCTCTCAACTTAGGAATAATACAAAAAGCGCAATTATAGTTGCAGCCTTCAGCAATACGAAGATAAGCAACAAATTTATTTTTATCTACAAAACGTGGCATTTCCTCATCTGCAATAAATTCAGGTATTTTTGAAACTTCATTAACGATTTCCCCATTTTCTACTCTGTCTAAAACCTTGGCTATCTTTTGATAATCTCCTGTTCCAACCAAACCTTTTATTTCAGGGATTTCTTTTATAAGCTCATCTTTAAAATGCTGAGCCATACAGCCTGCAACTATTACTTCCTTTCCTTGATTTGTATATTCTAGAATTTTTCTAATAGATTCTTCTCTAGCTGTTTCAATAAAACTGCAAGTATTTACAACAACAACATTTGCATCCTTTATATTACTGTCAACTTCATAACCCTCTTTATCTAACAAGCCTTGCATATGCTCAGTATCAACAAGATTTTTCTCACAACCAACATGACTGAATGCAACCTTAGATAGTTTTTTTTCTTTTACATTGAGACTATTTTGTTTCACAACTTGAAAAATAAGAATTAAAAGATTTAAACAGCATTTCGTATATAACTCTCATGCCAAGATAATATTAGAATAAATAATGTAAATAACAAACTTTCTTTTGCATGGCCCTTAAGACTTTAAACAGAAGAAATAAAAAAGATTTGAAATGGCCAAAAATCATAATCGCAATTCTTAGCACTATAGGCATAGTTGATACAGGTTCGATTACTTTAAAAAACTGGGGATTATTTACTTCGCTTTCATGCCCTGGGATACAAAATGGTTGTGAAACAGTTTTAAATAGTCCTTGGGGTACTTTATTTGAAAATAATCAAGTTAATATACCTCTATCATTAGCTGGATTTATAACATATTTATCAATATTAGTTATCACAATAATACTCTCGCTTAATTTAATTTCCCCAAAAGAAAAACTAAATAAGTTTTTATGGTGGTTAGTATTTCTAATTTCTTGTGCGTCATCAACATTTAGCTTTTTATTGATAAATATAATGTTTTTTAAGATTCAAGCATATTGCTTTTTTTGTATACTTTCAGCAATTTTATCGTTTTCTATCTTTATAATTTCTATGATTGGAGCAAAGTTCGAAAGTAGAGAACCTATGATTTTCAGAGGTTTCATTGTAGCCATTAGTGTCCTGCTGGGGGGCTTAATTTGGTCAACAAACGTTGACCCTTCTATTGCTATTGACGTTGCAGGCACAACTGAAAATGTATCGCCAACAATAACCACTTCAAGCTCTCCCCAGAAAGTAAAGTTTGCAAAATTTTTAAGTGAAAACAATATTGTTATGTATAGTGCATACTGGTGCCCGCATTGCCACGATCAGAAACAATTATTTGGTAAGGAAGCAGTTAAGGAATTAAAAGTAGTTGAATGTGCTAAAGATGGTAAAGAGAATAAGTATGAGCTATGCCAAACGAAAGGAATCAGTGGATTTCCTTCTTGGGAAATAAATGGAGAAATAATTAGTGGTACGCTTGACTTGAATGATTTAGCATCAAAAACCGACTATCAGGGAGATCTTAATTTTTAATAAATCTTTTTTGAATTTTTTGATCTAACTGTTGTCTAGTATGGCATTCCCAATTTTTCTCTTTATCAGGGAAATCATCTCTATAGTGCCCTCCTCTACTTTCTTCTCTAAATAGACAAGCTTTTAATAAAGTTATGGTGGTTATTTGTCTATTCTTTAAATCAAGCAAAAGATTTAATGCTCTCCTATTGCGTTCACTAAGTTTTATTTTTTGATGAAATTTTATTTTTTCAAGAGAACTTAGTAGAGCATTTTTTTGTAATTGATAAATATCAGCTTGAATATTATGTAAAAATTTACTCATATTTACCTTATTTCTAGATACACCTAAATTTAACCAACATAGTTTTCTTAGTTCATCTATTTTTTCAGCAATTCTAGAAATTTGATCTTCTTTAGGATCTTCAATATCAAACTCTTGAAATGATCTATCAAATTTTTCAGATTTAGAAAGGTCATTCAAAACAATTGAAGACATTTTTCTTGCAAAAACAAGACACTCCATCAGTGAATTACTTGCCAGTCTATTAGCACCATGCACACCTGTAGAAGCAACTTCTCCAACAGCATATAATCCTTTTCTTGTTGAAGATGCATTTAAATCAGTTTTAACGCCTCCCATCCAATAATGAGCTGCAGGAGCTACAGGAATAACCTCATTTAGAGGGTTAACGCCATATTCCTGACATCGACTTAAGATCGTGGGGAAGCGCTCTACAATTTTTTCTGGGTCAATATACCGAAGATCTAAGCCAACGTAATCTACATTATTATCATGCATATTTTTCATAATTGCTCTACTTACCTGATCTCTAGTAGCTAAATCACGATTTTTAAGATTTTTAACTGGGCTTTCACCATTTTTATCAACTAAAATAGCTCCTTCTCCTCTAAGTGCCTCAGATATTAAGAAGCAAGGTGCACCATAAAATTTTAAAGCGGTTGGATGAAATTGAACAAACTCTAAATCTTCGATAGCAGCGCCTGCCTTCCAAGCAAGAGCAATTCCTTCTCCAGAAGATTGAGCAGGATTTGTTGTATTAGTAAATAAATGCCCGCCCCCACCTGTAGCTAAAACAACAGCTCTTGATCGAATCCAATATAAATTTGCTCCATCAAGAACCTGAACTCCTTTACATTCGTCATTGTCAACAAAAAGTTCAGTTACTCTTACACCTCTACAGTGAAGAACATTTTTTTTATTTTCAATATGATCTTCTAGAACTTCAACTAATGCTCTTCCAGTACGATCTTTAACATGCAAAACTCTTCGTCGAGAATGGGCTGCTTCTAAAGTAGTGGCTAATTGATCAGAACTTTGGTCAAAAATCATCCCTAAATTCTGCAACCTATTGACGCAACCTGGAGCTTCTTTAACCAGCATTTCTACAGCTTGAAAATCACAAAGGCCATCACCTGCTTTTAAAGTATCATCTGCGTGAAGATCGAATGAATCATCTTGTCTAACAACAGATGCTATTCCTCCTTGAGCCCATCGACTAGAAGATATCTTGCTAGTATTCCTATTTAAAAGGAGAACTTTTAAATTCTCAGGTAATTCAAGACAAGTCATAAGGCCAGCAGCTCCTGCGCCAATTACGACAACGTCCCAATTATTTAATGGAATTGGTTCTTGCGAAAATGGAGGCCTTAACATTAAACCAAGCCACTAAAAGTTGGTTGCAGAATTGCTAAAACAATAAAAATACCATCAACAATTAAAGTCGTTTGAATTACGTAACTAGAAACTAAGAGTGCTTTACCACTAGTAGTATTAATTGTCGCAGATTCTAAAATTTCTTTTGAAATAAACCAAAGTATAAGAGCAATAAAAACAATAATAGATAATGATTTTATTTGGATAAGATTCTCTGAGGTTTTTTGGAGAATTTGGGGTGCAGTTTCAGAGTCTGCTGTAATAACCTGTCTCCATTGATCCATGATTCCGATTAAAAATATTGTAATATCAGTAGCTGCAGTTCCAAATAAAGAAGAGATATAAAAACTTGAACCTATTTTCCAATTAGTACCAAATCCAATTAAAGCTAATGGGAGAACTACAGCTTCAACAGGTATGTGTAGGATAGGAAATGGGCTTAACCATCCCCAGAACAAACATCCACCCAGCCAACTACCTGATACACCAAGCAATAATGAACTGACAATAAACCACTTATTTGATCCTTTCTGATTCAAAACAATTGCAATTAAGATAATAACAAAAGTAAAACAAAGAGCACTTATTGGTTCTAATCTAACCCAAGGAGCTTGAACAAAAATAGGTAAAATTACAAAAAAAGAAGACCACAATCTTAAAGATATAGGATTTGATAAAAAACTATTTTCGTATGAATCAACTGTCTTATGAGATTCATAGTTGAATTTATCTTTTACTTCTGAATTTTTTGTAATTAATTCTTTCAATGAAAAAGGTTATTTTAATTAATCTAAATCGTGTTTTAGAAAACTGCGAATGCCATATTTTAATAAATTAAAGGCCCATAATTTCACACCTATATTTAGTTTTTTAAAAGTATTTAATACACTTTGAGTCATATATAAGATTAGAATAAATATGCATAAGAGTATTTGACCTTAAATTGTGTGGCAAGAAATTAATTACACAGAAGATCCTAATGATCTTTTGGTTCCTAATATTACTTATAGAATAAATCCTGCAGAAATCGAAAGTATTGAATCTAATTCCATTGCTCAAGAAATAGGATTTGAATCGGGTGATTCGATTATTAGTATCAATGGGAAAAAACCAAGAGATTTAATTGATTATCAGATTTTAATTAGTGAAGAAATTTTAGAAATATCAGTTTTAGATAAAAATCATGAAATTCACAATATAAATATTGAAAAAGATCAAGACGTTAATTTAGGTATAAATTTTAAAGATGCATTATTTGATTCAATCAAGCAATGCAATAATAGATGTCCATTTTGTTTTATTGATCAACAGCCAAGTGGTAAAAGAAAAAGCCTTTATATAAAAGATGATGATTATAGATTAAGTTTCCTATATGGCTCTTATCTAACTCTTACGAATTTAAAAAAAGAAGACTGGGAAAGAATCGCTATGCAAAAACTATCCCCACTTTTTATTTCAGTTCATGCTACTGATCCCACAACTAGAGAAAAATTATTAAAAAATAAAAAAGCAGGAGTGATCCTTGACCAAATTTCGTGGTTTGAAAAAAACTCTATTCAAATACATTCCCAAATTGTTGTTTGTCCAGATATAAATGATGGAGATATTCTTGAGAAATCAATTTTAGAACTTGCTGAATTCTACAAAAAAACCTCTCAAACAGTACTTTCGGTCGCAATAGTTCCTGTAGGACTTACAAAATTTAGGCCTGAAAATGATGGATTGAAATCAATAAGCCCAGAATATGCAAAAAAAACTATAAAACAAGTAGAGAAAATTCAAGCCTCTCTACAAATTACTCTTGGGACTCGTTTTTGTTGGCTAGCAGACGAATGGTATTTAATTGCTGGTACAAATTTACCTAGTTACAAAACCTACGAAAATATGCCACAAGAATCTAATGGAGTTGGAACTATTAGAAACTTTCTAGAAGCATTACGAGAGAAGACTCAAAACCTACCCCAAAAAGTAAAAAAGCCGAAAAAAGTTAGTTGGATTGTTGGTAAATTAGTTTATGAAGCCCTACTTCCTACAGTTAGGAAATTAAACTTAATTAATGGATTAACAATTAATTTATATGGTTTGCCAAGTATTTATTGGGGTCAAGATCAAGTTGTTACAGGTCTTCTTACTGGAGAAGATCTAATTTACGGGCTTAAAAATAAGGATTTAGGAGAAGCTGTTTACATACCATCTATTATGTTAAAAATTAATACTGATTTATTTTTAGATGATAAAAATATTCAAGAGGTTGAGAATCAAATAAATACTAAAATTCACGTTCTTGATGATTCAAATGATATTATTAGTACTTTGATTGATTAATCAAATATTTTGAAACTGTAAAACATGCTTAGAAGAGTAATAAATCCTTTCTTATTATTGCCGCTTACTCTAGGTATGAATACCTTTAATGTTCTATCGAGCGAAACAAAAAATTACATTGATAATGTTTTAGAAGAAAAATCAAATATTACTTTTATTAATTATCAAGAAATAGAAAAACTTGTATTAAATAATCAAGAATTAAAATCATTACAAAACCTAGTAGCCTCTGCAAGCTTTAATCTTTCCAGTCAAATTGCTAAAAGATACCCATCCTTAGATTTTCAAGCCAATGGGTTACCAAAATATGTCGCAGGTAAAAAGTACAATAGCAATTCACCTACTTTAAAAACATCACAATTTACGGCTAATCCCTCCTTGAATATTAAATGGGATGTAATTGCCCCGCTAAGAGGATCTGAAATTAAAATTGCCAAAACAAATTACAAAATTGCAGAAAATAATTATGAGATTAAGAAAAAAGATTTAACTCAAGAAGCAAGAATCAGATATCACAAATACAAAAAGTCATATGAAGATATTCAAAATAAAAAATTCACACTTGATTTATCAATTACAAGTTTAGAAAATGCTATAGCTAAGCTAGATGCTGGAATTGGTACAAAATTTGAAGTTCTTGAAGCAGAAGCTCAATTATCTCGAGATAAACAATCACTTAATGAAAAGAAAATAGAACATGAAATTAATAAAATTTCTCTTAAAGAGATTCTTAATGTTAAGGGAGATTTTGAAACTAATAAAGAGCAAAATCTTATAGGGTTTTGGAATCATAAATTGAATAAGAATATTAATGAGGGTTTGGATAAAAATCTTTCCTTAAAAAACCTTATTCTTCAAAAATCAATCAAAAAGAGCCAAGCAGAAAGCTTTTTAGCTCAAAATAAGCCAAATATCTATATCAGTAATTCATTATCTAGTACATTTTCAAAGGGCGACTCTCTAGCAACTAATATCGACTCTGAAAAATCTGGATCTAATTATACAAATACCATAAGTCTAAATTTTGCATGGAGTATTTTTGATGGAGGACAAAATAAGAACTCCTTCAAATCAAAAATAGCAGATGCAGAATCCGAAAAGTATGCTTTATTGCTGGCGTTAATATTTCCAAAATCTTTTTTTTGACGTTGACTTACTAATTCAAATAAAGAATCTAATTCACTTAGTTGCTGATTAGTTAAATTTGGTGGATTCATTTTTG
>QCQY01000012.1 GCA_003209475.1 Prochlorococcus sp. AG-459-B06 | reverse complement strand
ATCTCTTTCAAATACAAATAAGATTATAGATATTGCAAAAAGCAATTTTAAAAATATAAAAAGAATTTCACATAATAAGTGGTTTCTACCAAAAGAATTAAGTAGCAATTTAAAATTACTAGATAAGTTAAAAAAAGATGGGTGTATAGACTATTGTCAAAAGTTTGGTGAATTGATATGTTGGACTGATATATACTGTGCAAATTAGATTTTATGTTAGACGAAAAAAAACTTGTAGAAATAGTTGAAGAAGCACTAGAGTTAAGAAAAGGAACTATAAGTAGTGGAGACAAAGATTGGTATTCACTATGGGACTCTCTCGGTCATTTATCAATACTTGTAAAATTGGATCAAGTACTTGATGGGAAGTGCTCAGAAATAAAAGAATTATCTAAAGCCGTTAGTATAGATTCAATTAAAGAAGTATTGAAATTAAATAATCTCTATAAAGATTGAAATTTAAATGTTTACTGGTTTAAGTTTAAGAAAAATTAGTTATTACTTACCTAATAATGTCCAGAACAATGAGCAATTAAAGTCTATTCATCCTGATTGGGATGTTGACAAAGTTCAAGAAAAAACAGGAATTTTGCAAAGATACATTGCAAATGAAGATGAAACCAGCGTGGATTTAGGGTTTTTTGCATGCAAAAGTTTTTTCAAAGAATACAATATTAAACCTAAAGAAATAGATGCTTTGCTATTTATTACTCAAACTCCTGATTATGCTCTACCACCATCGTCTTGTATTTTGCAAGAAAGGCTTTCCATGAGTAACAACATTCTTGCCTTAGATATAAACTTAGGATGTTCAGGATTTGTAAATTCCCTTGCAGTTGCATCTTCACTATTGAAATCTGAAGCGATTAATAATTGCTTGATTATCTGTGCTGAGACATATTCTAAATTTATTAATCAAAATGACAGAACTAACAAAATGATTTTTAGTGATGCTGCTTCTGCTTGTCTTGTTGAAAAAGATAATTATAATTCCTCCATAGGAAATTTCAGCTTTGGCTGTGATGGTAAGGGTGCAAGAGAATTAATTGTTGAAGGAAGTGGTGTAAGAGGCAATCTAGAGCGTAAGGATCAAAAACTTTTTATGAATGGGCCTGCAATTTTGTTATTTACACTTAGCGAAGTACCAATACTTTTAAAAAAAACCTTAAAAAAAAATGGATATACCTTAAATGATATTGATCTATTTATATTTCATCAAGCAAGTAAATTGGTGTTGGATTTATTATGTAAAAAAATAGGGATAGAAAAAAATAAAACATATAGTAATTTAGAGAAAAAGGGCAATACTGTTTCTTGTTCAATTCCTATTGCTTTGAAGGATGCCGTTTTGAAAAAAAAATTATTACCTGGAGATAAGGTTTTAATCATAGGTTTTGGTGTTGGTTATTCATTGGGATCTACAATTATTAGGTGGTAATTATATGCTAATTATAACTGGTGCTTCAGGTGGGATTGGGTACGAAGTTTTTAAAAAACTATCACTAGAAAATAAGGTAATAGCAATTAGTAATAGAAATAAATTAGAAAATAATGAAAATGGTATTTGTGTAAATGTTAATCTTCTTAATCATAAAGAGATTGATCAATTAATTTATAAAAACAAAGAAAATTTAGATCAAATAACAGTTCTTAATCTTGCAGTAAAAAGTTTTGATGGATTATTAGCAAACTATCCAATAGAAAAAGTTAGAGAGACGTTTGAATTGAATTTTTTCTCAAACCTTTATTTAGTACAAGCTCTTCTACCAATGATGATAAATCAAAAATGGGGAAGAATTATCCACTTTTCTTCAATTGTTGGTAATGAAGGAGCTACAGGTGCTGGAATATATGCCGCAAGTAAGTCTGCTCTTATTGGTTACAGTAAAACTTTATCAAAAGAATATGGAAGGTTTGGGATTACTTCTAATATAATTGAATTAGGTTACTTTGAAAAAGGATTAATAGAGAGTTTTAATCAAGAAAAAATTAAAAATATAATTTCTAATACATCTATTAGAAGACTTGGTGTAACAGATGACATAATTCATGCTATAAAATTTATTCAAAAATCAGACTTTTATAATGGAGAAGTACTTAAACTAAATGGTGGTAAATAAATGTTATTTTTAATAATCAAACTTTCAAAATTAAAATTTATAATCCTAAAAATTTTTTTATATTTATTTTTATGATTATCTTTCCAAAGATATTTTTAATTGATTTAGATTCGACAAATGAATAAAAATTTAATTGCACTTTGGAGTGTCCCAATAGATTCTTACTTAAAACCAATAACTCTACAAGAAATAGCATGGAAAAAAGAACTATCTTCTGGTAGATCTTCACAATATGCACATTCAAGAGGATATGTTCGTGAAGCCCTGTCAAATATTTTGGGAATCCCTGCTTTAGAAATTCCTTTAAAATCTCCTCCAGGATTACCTCCGGGATTGCCTGAAGACATGGGTTGTGTGAGTTTTAGTCATTGTAGAGATATTTTGCTAATAGGCTGGTCATCACATAATATTGGAGTAGATATAGAAAGATCAGATAGGTCTATTGAAGCAAAAAAAATATTGGATGGATTTTTTAAAAATGAAAAAAAATCATTGAATGATCTAGAGGGCATGCAACTAAATTCTGAGGTTCTAAAACTTTGGGTAAGAAAAGAAGCTGCAATTAAGTGGCAAAAAGGAAGTATTTTTAATGATCTTTCAAAATGGAATTTTAAATTAGAAACAAATATATTAGAAAATAAGGATTATGGATATAAACTAAAATCATTTTTTATCAATTATAAAAATTGGTATATTTCTGTAGCATGTTCTAATAATCTAGAAATAGATAATCCTATTATTTGCGTATATTAGAATACTATGAACGAAAGAGAATTTATTCTTGATCAAGAATTAATAAATTATCAAATAATAAAAAAATATACTTTATTAAGTCAAACAGAATACTCAAAAAAAAATCCCATATCTCAGGAGAAGCATTTGAGATGGAAATATTTACAAAACCCTGAAGGTTTATCTTATGGAATTAATGGATATTGCGAGGACAAATTGATAGCTAGAATTAGTTATCAAAAGAAAAAATTTTTTTTTAAAAATAAGACAATTAAAGGTGCAAATCTCTGTGATTTGCTTATAAATAAAAATAATAGAAATTTAGATAAATTTTTCAAACTTACAAATCAATTTTTTATAAAAAAAGATATTCCCGAATCAGATTTAGGCATAATGTTACCAAATGAAATTTCTATAAATCTTTATAAGAAGATATTAAATTTAGATCCTATTGGATCTCTTGAGTTAAGATTATTCCCAATAATTAATTCAATAATTCAGAAAAAATTAAATTTTAAAATTCTAAATTTTCTAAATTCTTTTTCTTATAATTTTTTTTCATTTTTAAATAAAAATTTCCAGCTTATATCTAAAATAAATTTTTCTAAAAAGGATGTTGATAATGATGAATATGAAAAAATGATAAAAAATTATTATGAAAAGAATCTTATTCAAGGAGAAAGAAGCAAAAAATGGATGCAGTGGAGGTATAGTTCTAATAGTGAAATAAACTATTTTTTTGAGTATATATTTTTTAAAAATAAACTTATAGGTTACGTTGCTTATAGGAGGATAGAGAAATATGGTTTTGAAATATTAGTGATAATGGAAATTGTTCTTATAAAGAAGAATTTTTTAATAGAATTAACAATTTTTTTCAAGTTAGTATCTGTTGCTATAAAGCAAAAATGTGATTTAATTTTATCTTTGAGAACTATACAGAAGTCAAACCCTTTATCAATTTTTTTATTCCCTAAAGTGCCTAAATTTCTATTGCCCACTCCATTAGAATTATTTATAGTTACAAAAGAGGAAACTTCATCTCAAATATTTGATATAAATAAATGGAAAATTAATATGGCTGATTTCGATATTTTTTAAAACACATTAAATCTAAAATTAAATAAAAAAATAATTTTAATTAATTTATAAATTAATATGAATAATTTAAAAATTCTAAAACTAAACTCTTTTATAAAATTTGTTTTTCTAGGTGGCTTAATAACCATTTTAAGTAATGGTTCTCTTCTTTTAATGCTTTATGTATTACCTCTAGGTTTATCAACTTTTCTTAGTAGAATTTTTCATGCTTATTTGGGCTACTTAGCTAATAAATACAGTGTATTTAAAAGAAAAGGTAAACCTATTGCCTATATACTCTTGGTAATAGTAAGTTGGCTTCTGCAATGGTTCTTGATAAAGACCTTAAGTAATTTAGGTTTTTCTTACATCTTTTCAGTTATTATTGTTATCCCTTTTCTAGTATTGTTCTCTTTTGTTAGTCAAAAATATCTAGTTTTTAGAAAATAATATACTTTAAATACTAATATAAAAAAGAGATAAGGCTATTTATGATAATCAGAATAAAAAATGAAACCTTCAAAGAGTTTTTTATATTATCAAGTATATTTTTCTTCTTTAGGACATTAAGCGCTTTAATAATTTTTAAATTTCTTTCAATTTATGACACTAGGATCTTTTCTTTTACTGATTTAGAAGTTTATAGTAAAAGCAATTTAAATATTTTTTCATCAAATTTCTTTTATAGCTTTTTTGTAAGGATAATTGGATATAATTCAGAAACTTTATTGTCCTTTAAGTTTATTTTTATATCTTTCATAATATCCTTTATTACAATTTCTCCTTTTTTATTTTTATGTATAAAATTTCTTTCTAAAAAAAATTCCTTTTATTTTATTATCCTTTTATCTATCCATCCATATTTAGCTTTATATTCATTAAAATTAGATTCAAATCTTTTTGCAACTTTAGGAGTTTCAGTATATGCATTATGGATATTTTGTTCGAATAAATATACTTTCAATTTATCAATAATATTCAATGTTTTTTGTACCCTTTTCAGGAATGCATTAATCCCATTATTATGGATCCAATTTTTCTTGATTTTTTTATTCAAGCGAGATTTTACTAAAATTAAACTTCTTGGAATATTCTCTCTATTTCTCTTAACATTATCTTTTACCTCTTCTCAAATTTTTTATGGTGTTGAATATATATCGCAAAATTTTGGTTGCTATTCATACGAAAATATAGATAAATTTTTTCAAGAAATTATAAGTCCCAATTTAAGTAAGATATTAAGTCTAATTTTTACACCTATAGTCCATTTAATTTTAAATTTAGGTGCTAGAGAGGGAATAGCTATATATTGCTTAAATCTACCTTCTGAATATGCTTCAAATAACTTTATTAATTTATTAACAACATTTTTGTTTTTACTTTTCCATTCTTTTCTTTTAATAAGACTTTTAATTTATATTTCTAAAGATTTTGATATAAGAAAACTGACTTTATTATTTCCTTTTTCAATACTTTTGCCAACTCTTTATGGGACAGCACATATGAGGTATCTATATCCTTTATTACCTTTTTTAATTTTTGTTCAATTCTTACCTAAAAATTTCCAGATTCTTAAGAAGATATAGAATTAAACTATCTAAAAATCTTAATTAATAATTCTTTTTTTTGCCAAAATGAATAAACTTCCCCTTTCTCTATATCTCCATCGATTTATTAAATTCTTGGGAAATTTAGACCACCACCATGTATTAGTTTCAATTACATTAAAAGTTTCAAAGTTAAATTCCTCAAGTTTTTTTGTAAGAGAGCTTCTATTCCATGATCTAACATGTTGCCATCTATGAAAAAGTGAGCCATCTATTGGATTGCATATTAATGATTTTTGTAAATCTTCATTATTTGGATTTGTAAACAATATTAATCCTTTATCGTTTAGTAGGGATTTTGCAGTTTTGAAAAGTTTAGTTAAATTTTTTTCATAAAGATGTTCTATTACTTCGCAACAAAAAATAAAATCTAAAGCCCCATTCAATATGTTAAACTTTTTTATCTGTAGATAAAATCGCCTCTCCAAAGTAACTGTTTTGCGAGAATTTCTTGTTTATTTTTTTAATAGAAGAATCAGAAGTATCAATCCCGAAAATTTTAGAATTTATTAAATTTTTTTGTGCAAATGGAATAAGTGATTCTATTAATCCCCCATCACCACATCCAAGATCTAATATTATTTTTTTTTCATTTAAATAATTTGCATATTTTCTAATTAAATCCTTTCCAAAAGTTCTTGACCAATAATTCTCTGGAAATCTAGATTCATAATTCCAAAATGTTGTTATTTGTTCATCTGTCCAAATATGTTTTTTATTCATTAACCAAAACAAAACTGAATTAAATTATATTTTATTCTAATGAATTAATAATAATTTTAGAGAAATTTGTAATTCTTTAAATAGTTTGGTAATTTGTGGGTTTTAATATTTTGTAAAAAATATTTAGACATTTAAAAATTTAATTTTATAAATTTAGAGCTTATTCGATCTTTAAATAAATGCTATCGGATCTAATTCAATATTAGAAGATATATCAACTAGCCCTGTTCCTGAAGCATGCCCAAATGATGTAATGTCAAATTTCGGAGATTTTATTGACCTCCATAATTTAACCATATTTAAAAACTTTATATCATCCAATATAAGAAATCTTTTCTTATTTGATAATTTTGATTTGGCTAAATTTTTTACGAATAAATACTCAAAAATTCCATCCTTAGGGGCATCCAAAAAAATTAAATCTGCTTTATCTATTAAAATTAGATGCTTTTTAAATGTTTCAATATTTGAGAGATCATCAAGATATTGAGTTAATCTGGAATCTTTAAAATCGTTTTTATTAAGATGCGAATCAAATTTGTCCCATCTTATTAAATCAAAAGTAACTATTTCAGAATCCTTATTAGAGTAATCAAGCATTATTCTTGATGACATTCCGGAACTAGTTCCAATATCTATAATAGTTTTGGGTTTTTCATATTCAATTAAACCTGCGAGAATTCTATAGTGCTCTCCAGGGAAAATATTAAAGTATTTACTATCTATCTTAGTTTGGTTATATTTTAAATCTATTTTAAATGCATTAGATATTGAATTGATTATTGTCTCTGACATTTTAAGACCTCGTTTAACTCCAACATCATCAACAATACCAATTTGTGCTGACCAAATAAAATTATTTTTATAAATTTTCGAAATTTCTTTTTTGTATTTAAAGTGGCAAAGAACTTCTTTTACTTTCCTAAAAGGAAAAACTAAAATTTTTTTCAAAAGTAATTTATACCGCATCATTTAAAATTGTATTTGTTAAATCTATCATGTTTTTAAGTTCATTAAACAGGTAGTTAAATTAAAATTAGTTCTAATTTTCTTTAAGATTTATAGTCCTATTACAAAACTTAAGTGTGTTTTTTCTATGAGAAACAATTATTAAAGTATATTCTTCATTTAACTTTTTTATGAATTCTAATATAGAATTTTCCGTATTAATATCTAAAGCACTTGTCGCTTCATCAAGTATCAGTATTTTCCCCCCTTTATAAATTGCTCTTGCAATTCCAATTCGTTGTCTTTGGCCTCCACTTATTTGCATACCCCTTTCTCCTACTTTCGTGAACAATCCATTTTTAGAGTTTTCAACAAGTTTATTTAATTGAGATATATTTATAGCTTTCTTTAATTTGTTCATATCTATATTTTTTTTATCAATCCCAAAAGCAATATTTTCTGCTAAAGATTGATCTGAAAGAAAGATATTCTGAGGAACATGGGATATTTGCGAATGCCATCCTTGAAGTTTGAAATTATTTCCATGCATATTTTTTCCATCAACTAATATTTCACCTTTATTAGGCATTGTCAATCCCATTATCAAATCTAAAATAGTACTTTTACCAGCTCCTGATTTACCAATTAAACCAATTTTTTCACCCTTAACTATTTTAAGGTCGAAGTCTTTCAAGATATAATTTGAATCAGGATTATATTGAAAATATACGCTTTTAAAGCAAATTTCATTTTTAAAATCTTCTTTATAATTTTTATTGATTTTTAATTCTTTCTTTCTTTCTTTTTCAAGTATGGATAGAACACTAAAAGTAGAATATTTATGAGTTTCTATAAATACATAAGATCCATAAATTTGTTGTAAAGGGGGCAATAAACGTTGAATACCAAAAGCGAATGTGCCTAATATCGGAATGATTTCTATGGGATTATTTCTTGAGTAAAACAATGCTGATAATATTAATATAGTAATTCCTATGACTTCTAGGAAATATTTTGGCGAGGCCTCTAGAAAATTACTCTTAGCATCAATTAATCTAAGTTTTCTATCTTTCCACTTGAATTCTTTTTCAAATGCTTTTTGACATTTATCCAATATAATATCTCTAATAAATCCTAATCCTTCCTGCAGTGATTGTGTTTGTTGTCTTACAAGATCTGATTTAATTTTGGAAATATTATCTATTCTTTGATTTATAAAAAAAATTAAGATTCCATAAAAAACAATAAATGAAAATGAAATGATCAAAGTAATTGAATAATTTATCTTTAAAAGACTAAAGAAAATAGCCAAGAATATAAATAAAGAACTAATAAATGACATTAAATATCTAATAGTGTCAGTTAAGGAACTTGTTTTGGTAACTATCGTGGAAATTATATTACTTGTGTTTGTTTTTAAATGATATTCGTAAGGTTGAGATAATGAATTTAAATATGCTGAACTTCCTAATTCATTACCAAGAATAGCTGCAAAATAATTATTCAAATAAATATTCAATAATCTCAAAGATGATGAAATTATTAAGAGAATTATAAAGATAAATAAAAGCGATATTAAAATCTGTTCATTATTTATAATTAGTTTTGAAAATAATGTTGCATTACCTCTTATTAAAATATTATTTTTATCGGATTGTTCAAGAGCAATTAATAGTGGCTGAATTGATGAAAGAGTTAATATTTCGCTAATGCTACTTACTATAATTAAGGCACTTAACAAACCCAGTTGATTTTTTCTTCTGGGAGATAAATTTTTAAATAATTTGCTAATAATCTCAACTAAAGATATCTTTTTATAGTTATCTACCATTTAGATTATTTTAGCAATTAATTTCTGTCATTATAAATAAATTTATGTTTTTTTACCAATTTCTATAATTTTAAAATCAAAAAAATGGAGATCAAAATTGGTTATCATTATTCCTCGATCACAAGTTATGGTGAAATCTAAAATATATAATTTTAAAAATCAATTATTAAATAATGCTTTAATTTTAATTATTCGAGAATTTTTAATAGTTTTTTTAATAAAGATTATTTTTTTAATTATAAAAAAATGCAATTATATTTAATAGAAAATTTATTTAATTACTCTATGGGATTAATACCCCTTGCAACCGGCATTTTATTTTGATGATCAACTAAATCACTAGAGATTTTATGAATTTTAGGAAATTTAGTCTTGGTGTTTGACTAAAACTTAATAACATTATTAAATATTACAATAAATTTACTTTTTTTCCTTAAGAAAATAATCATTAGCAAAATACATATTTTCTTCGTCTTTTACAAACCCTTGGAAATTATAAGTATCAATTTTTTTAAATTTCAAAGAATTCATAAATTTTATTAAAGGTTCTTTTGTCCTTGGATTTTGCTCCATACAAATTAGTATTGGGGCTTTATTCATTAGAAAAGATTTAGCACCATTTAGAACATATAGTTCATGTGATTCAGTATCAATTTTAATAATTATTTTCTTATCATTTTTTAAATGCAAATAATATTTATTTAAATTATCTAATGTTGATGCAAATACATTTAAAAAGTCATACACTCTACAAATTTCATTTTCTAAGATATGCGTTTTAACAACTTTATTAGTTTCCCCATACGGGATATTTGTAATTTCAAGTAGTGAGCATTTTTCAGACAATGCCATGTTTAAAGGAACAATATTTTTTATATTATTTATTTCAATATTTCTGCATAGATTAATATAACTTGAGATAACTGGCTCAAAACTATAAACCTTTTCAACAAATTTTGAGATAATTAAAGTGACTATTCCAATATTCGCTCCAATATCAATAAAAATACTATCCTTTGATACTAATTTCTTTAAATTTACAATAGTTGGATCATTTTGGGTAAATTTTATAATTTGGTAATTGTATTTAAAATTTGAGATAAAAATTAAATTACCTATATTTTTGATTCCATTACTTTCTAAAAAAGAACAAGAAATATATCTAATATATGATGTTGATTTAAAGATGATTAATTTAAATCTATTTATAATTTTTTTAAAAAAGTTATTTCCTTTCAAAATTGTTTTTGTCCATTTTAAATTCTAATTTATATGGTTAATTTAAAAAGCTAATCGGTAAGGTAAAAATATTAATAATAAGAAACAAAATCATCTTATTTTATCTTTAATAGCCTTCTTCTAGTTTTTTATGGAAAATATCTTTATTGATGAAAGAGTTATTATTTCGCTAATGCTACTGACTATAATTAAGTCAATTAACAAACCAATTGAAATTTTTATTCTATTAGGTAGATTTTTAAATAAATTTGCTAAAAATTGGAACTATAGTTATCTAAAATCAATATTATTAGAGAAATTAATTTCTGTTATAGTAATATATTCATTTATGTATTTTCTAATTCCCATAATTTAAAATGCAACATAAATTGAGAGCAAAAGTAGCTGTAATTATTCCCTGTTATAGGGCAAAAAATAAAGTAGGTACTTTATGTAATCAATTAATTAAAATTGCTTCTGAATTATCTAACATTTGTTCAATTTCAGTATATATTGTTGATGATTTTTGCCCAGATTACTCATATAAGGAAATACCAAAGTCAGAGATATTTAATGTAATTCATAATAAAAATAATCTGGGAGTTGGAGCTTCTTCTTTAATAGGTTTTAAAGAGGCATTAAATTCAGAAAACCAATTTTTTATAAAGATGGATTCAGATGGGCAACATCCACCAGAATACCTTCTTGAATTGGTACCTTATTTATTAAATCTGCCATTAAATGAATTAACTCTTGTTAAGGGAACTAGATTCCATTTCCCTATTAATAATAAAAATATCCCTTTTGATAGAAGATTAGGTTCTTTCCTGCTTGAGCCACTTTCCAGGATGTGTTTAGTTTATAAAGGTTTAACTGATATTTCTAATGGATTTTTTTCCATGAATCAAATCACTCTAAAGTATTTAATATCTAAAAAATTTAAAACTAATATTGAGTCAAGATATCTTTTCGAATGTAGTATTATAAAAAGATGTAGCAATTTAGGAGCTAATTTGCATCAGTTTCCGATGCATACAATATATGGCAAAGAATGGAGAAGTTCAATGAAATCTTCAAATATGATTTACCCTCTCTTAAAATTTTGGGGTTTCAATTTCTTAAGAGATATTCTTTATAAATATATTTACAAATTAAGTTTGGGATCTTTTTTCCTTTTATCATCAATAATTAGTTTGTTAACAAGTCTATATTTTTTATTTTTACATATATTACCTAAAATAAATTCCAATATTCTCGTAACAGCAGGAAACGCAAGTATTTTCTCTGCAAATTTAGTAATATCAATTTTTCTTTTTAGTTTGTTTGTTTTATATGATTACTCTAAGAAAAAGAATGTAAAAATTGTGTTTTTTAAAAAATTTGCTGAATAAGTTTCGTAAAATAATTATCTATAATTTGCTTTCCATTCTGGAACTAAAATTGAGAGATTTTTTAATACTTCTTTCAAATTATTTTGATTAATTGCTTTCTCTAAAAGTTTTAATTTTACTATTAATTCATCATATTCAATATAATTTTCATTAGCTCTATATATAAGTGGATGTTCAGTTTGGATCGCTTCAGCATTAATTAGTAACTCTTCAAAAAGCTTCTCTCCTGGTCTTAAACCTGTCTCTAAAATTTCAATATCACCTTCTGGATTTTCTTTGTTTTTGATTGTTAAACCACTTAATTTAATCATTTGCTCTGCTAAAGAAAATATTTTTACTGGCTCTCCCATATCTAACAAAAATACATCTCCACCATTTGTCATTGTTGTTGTTATTAAAATTAGCCTTACGGCTTCTTTAATTGTCATAAAATATCTAACAATGTCTCTATGGGTTAATGTAATAGGCCCACCATTATTAATTTGTCTTTTAAAAAGTGGTACAACTGATCCCGACGAAGCCAATACGTTCCCAAACCTTACAATTGAAAATAGAGTTGGAATATAATCTTTATCCGCTTTACCTAGACTAGTTTCTTCAGATGCAAATGCTTGGAAAATTATTTCTGCTAGTCTCTTAGATGCACCCATAACATTGCTAGGCCTTACCGCTTTATCTGTAGAAACTAATATCACCTGTTTAGCTTTTGTCTTTAAAGCTGCCTTGCAAACAGTAAGAGTAGTTAAAACATTATTCTCTATTCCTGAAATAGGATTACTTTCAACCAATGGAACATGTTTATAAGCTGCTGTATGAAAAATAACTTCAATATTTTCATTTTTTAAAACTTTTTCTAATAAGAAGAGATTATTTGCAGAACCTAATATTGGAATTAATTGTGAGTTTTTTGTAGTACTGTCTTTTAATTTTTCTAATAATTTATACAAATTAATCTCACTTTGTTCAAACAAAATAATTTTTTTGGGTTTTAATTTAATTATCTGTTCACATAATTCAGAACCTATTGATCCTCCTGAACCTGTTACACAGATAGACTTGTTTTCGATAACAGATTTTGCGTATTCTAGATTTACATATATTTCATCTCTCCCAAGTAAGCTCTCTATTGAAATGGGTTTCAAAGAATCAATTTTCGTCTTTCCTGTTGTAATATCTTCAATTGAAGGTATTTCAGAAATGCCGATATTTTTCTTTTTTGCCTTTAAATAAACTTTTCTAATTGTTTCTTTGTTTAGGCTTGGCTTAGCAAGAAAAATCTCGTCAATATTATTAATTTTATCAATATATTCAATTGATTTAATAGGCAGATCCCAAATAGTTCTATTATGTAAAGCTTTTAGATCCTCTATGAAGCATATTATTTCATAAGTTTTAGAAATTTTTAGAGAAGCAGCTAATTGAATAGCTTCAGTTCCTGATCCATAAATAGCAATTCTTTTGACTTTTAATTTTGATTTATCGAAATTCACTAATATATCTCTTGCTAATAGTCTTGTTAAACTTGTTAGTGTGGAGAGTGTAAACCAAATAAGAATCCAGCTACTATTTGAAGGTCTAGGCAATCCAAAAAAATTAGAAAAGAATGATATTATTAGAAGTAAAATCCCATTTCTACAAGTTAATAAAAAGAAAGATTTTGCTCCAACATATCTCGTAAGACTTTTATATTGATTACTGAAAATATAAAATGGTAAACCAATTAAAATAATAGTTGGTATCAACCATTTACTCACAGGAATAACAGGGTATAGAATCTCATTCCTTAGAATAAAAAAAACAATTGATACAGATAGAAAAATAAGGACTGCATCCATGGTCATAAGTAAAAATACTCTTCCTTTTTTTCCTATCCTTTTACCGTGAAGAAAATTTTTTATCTTATTTATGTACATCAATTTAAAAGTGATATGGTTTCTAATAATTTTTTTGACTTAATGAATAATTTTTTTAAGATACTTAGATTAGACTTCATAGGATTAAATCCTTCTTTCGAATTTTTTTCAAAAGGATAGTTTTCACGTTCTAAAAACTCTGATATGCAGGATTTATATTTTTCATTTTTCAATTCAGAACTTAAATTGAGAAACTCCTGAATAACGTTTAAATCTAAAAAAGGATATCTTCCTTCTATTCCATATAAACCAGAAACCATTTCGTCTTTTTTTAAATAACTTCTTTGACTATCACCATAGAATTTTTTCCAAGGAAAAATTGTTTCTAGATTTTTTGGAAATTTACCGCCAAATTCAGAATGCGAATAAATCTTTTTACCATTAAAGCCATAATCTGAAATTATTTCATCTGCTCCTCCACCTGAGATTATTACATTGAATCCTTTACTAGACATCTCTTTACATAGAACTGCTAAACCTAAAGCTCCTCCATCTTCATGCAACATAATTGCTTCTTTTTGGGGTGTATCTTTATGATCATATTTTATATTGCCTAATTTATCTTTTAAAAATAAGGAAACTTTTGCTGATTCATTTTTTGTAAGTGCAGGAATTTGATAATGTTTTATACATGAAAATTTTTTATTAATCGATATTCTTTTTTTTAGAATAGCCTTATTTTCAGCATTACCAACAGTAACAGTTGAGTATGGAATTTTTAATTTATTTAATACGCAACATATTGCTCCTGAATCATAACCCGATGATAAAGGTACGCAAATTTTAGATTTAAAATGAACTGATCTTTCTTTTACACTTATTTTAAAGACTTCAATCCATGAATCATATGTTGATTTGAATTGATTAAGATCGAGAATAAAAAAATCTTCATAACTAATTTCTGGACTTTCTAAATTAATATATTTTATTTCAATTTTTTTATTTGGAGGGACTTCTTTAATTTCATCATAAAGTAAATTAGATATTGCAGACTTATAGGAAGATATGCAAATTGAGTCATTCCTAGTACCAATGAAGATTGGTTTAGTGCCTATTAAATCTGTGTAAATTGAGATTATTTTTTTTTCTATATTTACGGTACAAATGGCGTATTCACCTCTGGCATTTTTTAAATAATTTGATAAATTATTATTTGTTAATTCATCGTATAAATTTAAAGTATCAGGTTTGTTGTTTTGAGGATTATATATTTCACCATTAAATAATAACAAATTTTTTAAATCTGTAAAAATAGGCTGAGATATAAAAAAATTCGAAATATCTAAAAGATTATGAATAGATTGATAATAATATCCATCTTTTTTGAAACTTAATCTATTTGTTTGATCAGGTCCTCTACTTGAAATCAATGAATTTGCTTTCAAAAGGTCAGAATTAGAAATTTCTTTTTTTGATATTGAAATTATAAAACCGCACATTTATTTGAAAAGTGAAATAAGTTTATGAATTGTACTTTTAATTGAAATAATAAATTTGTTAAAAATTGTTTTTTTTACAATATCTATTTCTAGATATTCATTAATTAATTTGTTTTTCTGAGTAAATAATAAAATCCATTGATAAATAATAGAGTCTTGATTTGAGGAGAAATAATTTGATATTGTATAACTCAATTTTTTTAATTCCTTTTTTTCATGCTTATCAAGCATTGCGAATTCCTGCAGCTTATTAGCAATTTCTTTTTCATTATTTATTACTAAAGATTTATTATAAGACATAACATCTGCACAACCATAATTTAAACAACTAATTACTGGAATTGAAAGAGCCATCCATTCAAGTATTGAAGCAGGAAATGCTTCACCATGGCCTCTTGGATTAAATAAAGCTATATCACATTTCTTCATTATTTCATATCTATTTGAATTAAGAGTTCCATGAAAGAAGATTGTTTTATCTATTTCATTTTTTATATATTTATAAATTTTTTTACCATATTCTTTATCACAAGGAATAAATTTATGCCCTTTCTCGAAATCATAAAGATCTGATCCGCCAATAACTTCTAAAATAGGAGTTAATCCTATATCTTTCAATGATGATGAAATTGAATTCCAGTTTTCAGCGATCAAATGGAAGCCTTTACTAGGTACTAATGCTCCCATATATCCAATCCTAAGTTTGGTTTTATCTTCTTTAGGTTGAAGAGATAACCAATTTTCATTGTTGAAAGCAGTTTTTCTTATCCTTTTAGCGCAAAATAAATTATCAATATGATTATGAGGACCAATTAAAAAATAATTTGATAAGTATTGATTTTTACCGACTGATATTAATTCAAAATTTAAATCTTTTGCAACCTTAATCATGTTTTTATCAAAAGGATGCCTAGTCCAAATAAAAGTCCTTTTAGAAAAAAGTTTAATTTTATTTTTATAAATATTCTCAATTATATTTCCAGTCAATAAAGTAATATCCCAATTCTCTTTGAATGCATCTTTTTCACTGATAACTCTGAGATTAAAAAATTTATCTTTTATGGGGTTTTTTGTAAATAAAGTAATTTGAAAATTAAGATTATTATTATCAGATTCTTTTTGTATTTCAATAGCTAGTCTTGCCGATGTATAAGTTGTTCCTCCTACTCCTGGATTAACTTGATATTCGTTAATCATTTTTTCAAGTATTTTTGATTGTTCTAGGTAAATCAGTATTCTCATTTTTTTAATAAAAAGATTTTCTTAATAATCATCTTGATTGATACTCTTCGACAATTCCTATTAATCTTTCAACTCTTTTTTCTACTGTATGGTTGTTCTTTATAATATGATATGAATGTTGCGAGATTCTTTTAATCTTTTTTTTATCCTTTAAGATTAGAAATAGTTGTTTGATTAAAGAAAAAATATTTGTATAAAAAATAATGCTTTCATTATGATGAAATATTTTCCCTAACATCTTTTCATCTGGAATTTTATTCGTCAATATACAACAGCCACATGCTCCAGACTCAAATATTCTTCTTGTTATTTCTGACCACCTTGCATATTGAAAACAAATCTGTGTTTCATTATAAAAAAAGGTGTTCTCATAATCTTTAAGTCTTTTATTTACAAAAAATTTACCAAGTAATAATTTTAAAATTATTGAATAACTTCTATTCCCCATAGAGGTGCCAATAAAAATTTTTCGCTTCCCTTCATTCTTTAAATGGAAAATTTTGCTATCAGCCCAGTGTGTAAACCAATAGCAATTAAAATCTTTTTCCTTCCAATATTTATAACATTCATAATCAGGAGTAAGAGAAATATCTGAAACAGCTGCTCTAATATAATTTAGCTTTCTAGTTTGAGGCTCATCACCTAACTCATTTATAAGGATGACTTGAGGAAATTCCTTTTTAAAATTAATTAGATTATTGTTTAATTGATTATTATAACCTGCATAGAAAATAAGGACTACCTTAATATTTTGTTTCTCAATTTCTTTTGCTGATGGCAATCTAAAAAAATTGGGATCACTACATTCATTTCTTATCACTTTTATTTCTTGATTCTCAAGCTCTTCAGCAAATCCTTTTGGCAAGCTCCATTCATATTCTGGGTTATGATGGTAAACAAAACACCATGTATCTTTAGACACGATTTATTAACTTATCAAATCAATATAAAGATTAACTAATCTATTTACTGTTGAAAGTCAGATTTAATTAAATGTAATTTATTTAGATAATCATTATTAAATTTAGCTTTTAAGATTTATTTTTAGGATTCATTATAATAAAGTTTATTAATATATAAATTTATAGTGGTAAAAGAAATTTTTTTATACATTTTTTTATCGACCATTATTTTTAAAATCTTTCAGAAATATTTTTCAAAACTTATTCTTGATAAGCCCGTTTCCCGTAGCTCTCACTATAAGGATATACCTACCAGTGGAGGGTTAGTATTCTTATTAATACACTTAATAAATATATTTATTACTGGTAATTATAAATTATTAATTTTATTACCTATTGGGATCTTGGGTTTTTTTGATGATTTATTTAATTTAAAACAGCTTTATAGATTAATTTTTCAAGTATTGAATATATCTATTATTTATTTCTCATATATAAATTTTTCTATTTTTAATACAATTCAATTATCTAGCAGCGTTAATTTTTTAATAACTTTATTTCTAGGCTTGTTTTTGATCAATTGTATAAACTTTATGGATGGAATTGATGGATTAGTGGCTAGTAATATGGCTCTTATATTTTTGAATTATGCTTTTATTAATAATAGGGATTTTTTAGGAATTACAATCTGTTTATTTATTTTCTTATTTTATAATTGGTGTCCTGCAAAACTATTTATGGGTGATTCTGGAAGCACATTTTTAGGAATTATTTTATTTTATATGATTTTTACAAATAAAAATTTTGATTCTTCTTTAACTATGTTTTTAACTGTTTCTCCATTGTTAATGGATAGTATTATATGTATTCTTAGAAGACTTTTAAATCGTGAGAATATATTTTCCGCTCATAAAAAGCATTTATATCAAAGACTTCAAAGAAATGGGATGAAACATTCTGAAGTTACATTAATATATACTTTTTCTACTTTTCTTTTATTGATATTATCTCATTTAAATAACTTAATTATGATGTATACCTTTGTGATTTTATTAATTATTTTTGGTATTTACTTAGAAAAAAGATATGCTTTACCATTCAAAGCTTAAATTCTTTTCTATTAAACTTATAAATTAATTTCAAAAATAGCCTAGATAAATAAACTCTTGAAATTTTCTGTATAGCTTTAGATATTATAAGTTGATAAAAATTTATGATTTTTAAATCATAAAGTTTTTCAAGACTACTTTTAATTTCTCTGTAAACTAATTTACCTTTTCTTCTCGAAATAAAGTCTTCTTTTATATTAACCAAAACAAAAACTTCATTTTTAATATCAATTCTGTTAGTTTCTTTTAAAATTTTCCCACTTAATATCCAATCTTCACCTACTCTTGTTTCTCCATAACCACCAATTGAATTAAAAAAATTTCTTTTAATTCCTATAGTTACATTATTAAAAGGATTTTTATAAGGCAAAAGACTTTTTGCTCTATTTAAATTTTGGCAAGAAAATTTTAGTCGATTTATTCCAACTGAATTTTTTTCATTTATTGCTCCTATAGAAACATCATTTTTTTTTAAAGCATTTATTTGAGAGCCCATTCTGTGATTCATAGAAATATCTCCAGCATCTAAAAACAATAAGTTATCAGCTTTTGAAAAAACTGCACCAATATTTCTTGCGATCCCAGGACCCATATTTTTCTTAATATATATCATTAAAATCTTATTGTTAATGGCTTTATTTCCTTTTATTTTCTTGAAAAATGAATTTTCTCCATCACATACTATTATCACATTATTAATTAATTCTATTTCTTTCGTCAAAGAAGAAATTGAAATATTAATTTCTTCTTCTGATGTTCCTTCCCAAAAGGGGATAATAATGTCCGTGCTATTTCTATTCATTGAGTATTTTTATTATTTTTCTAATATTTATAATTATATAAATAAATGTATATTTGATACCAAAGTTCTGATTTAAAATTGACAAATTCTGTAAATTTTTTTTTATGAGAGATCTTGAACTTATACCTCCTTCGGATTCAAATACTACATTAATTTTTTCATTATAATTTCTTCTATCAAAAATATTTACATCCTCCATTCTAATAAACTTAATGAAATAATCGTAATCACTAGAAATAGAGTAATCATTACTGTAAATCAGTTTATTATGTTTAAATATTATTGCATTATGACAATATGGCATTCCAGAATATAGATTTCTGCAGTTTATGAATTGTGTTTTTTTATTAGATAATTTGTATTTACAAAATATCAATTTTTGAATTTTTAATTTTTTTATATTTTCTAAAAATATTAGATCTCCTGCTCCTAATACAATATAGTAATCATTATTTTTTAAATATTTTAGACCTTCATTAATTGAGTTATAAATTCCTTTTTTATCGGTTCTTATGAACTCTATGTAATAATTACTTTTATTAATAAAAAGATCTTTTATACGAGATAAGTCAGGGCAAGAAATATCATATATAATTAAGTGTCTAACAATTATTTTTAAATTTTGTTTATATAAATCATTAATCGTTTGATACAAATTTACATTACTTATATCTTTAAAGGGGGTTATTATTGTTAGATTATTAGTAAATATATTATTTGCCATAATTTAAGATATTTTGATAAAAGACTAAATGTGACATTGCTACTTTCTTATAATTAAATTTCTTCAAAGCATTAGCTCTAGATGCCTCAGAAAATTTAGAAATTTTATTTTCATCACTTAAAATATCTTCTATACCCTTGGCCATTTTCTCACAATTATATGGCTCAATTAATAAACCACTTTCTTTATTAACTACAATATCTTTCAATCCACCAATATCAAATCCAATCACTGGTGTTCCGCAACTTTGAGCTTCCGAGGCAGTTTGGCCAAATGATTCAATTCTCGATGGAATAACAAATATATCTGCTGCAGAATATATTGTAGCCATCTTATTAATTGATTTTATTTTGCCCAAGTGAATAATTTCAAAATAATTATTGTTAAATATATTTTGATTTCTACTTCCCCCCCCAAAAATAACCAGTTGAAAATCTTTTTTTGTAATTCTTAAAATATCTAAGACATTTTTCAGAAGATCTGCTCCTTTTCTTGGGTCTATACCTCCATCAATACTCCCAAACAAAATAACTTTTTTGTCTTTGTTAATTTTTAAGGTTTTTCTAGCATTATTTTTGTTGATTGGTTTAAATATTTCCGTATCTATTGGATTTGGAATAATTTCTAATTTTTTATCCTTCATTAAGGATGATCTTAAAGCACAATTAGCAATCCATTTACTGGGAGCTATTAAACTAATATTATTTTTCCAACTAAATTTTTTTCTGAGAAAACATAATTTATCAATATATTCAGAAAAATTAAATCGCTTTTTTATTTTATATTCATTCATATATCTTTCATCAAATTTATCTTTTTGATAATGTTCAGTACTACTAAAAGGCCAACAATCATGAAGTGTCCAAACTATAGGAAACTTTATTTTGCCTATTTCTTCAATAGAGATCGTTTCATGTTGTACCCAATGCATATGAACAATATCAATATCTAATTTATTTATTTCATGATGCTTTAGAGTTGGAAAAACAGAAACAGAATGAAAAACATTGTCTTCATACTTAATTATTTTAATAATAATTCTCTCAAAATATTTTTTAAAAAAGTTATAAAATTTTGGAAATAACTTTTTTTTTCTACAAGTTTTTATATTTTTAATTCCATGGGTATTTGAGATGAAAAAACTTTTAATACTTGACTTATCGTAATCAGCAATACATTGATGTATTCTTTTAGCAGCAATACCTGCCCCTGTCATTCCATCGCTATAAGAAAGATGTAAGATCCTAATCATTTTAGATTTAAAAAAGTTTCTATAAATTTGAAAACTTTTAATTTTAAATTTTTTATCTTCTTGAAAATATATACTTTGGAAAATCTATTCCCACCTGAATATTCCAAAATATCTACCAAATCATCAGCTTTTTTATTAATTACAAAATAATCAGGATGTTTAGTTGGAAAAATTCTGTTGCTATTTTCTTTATCTATATCAATAATATTATCTGCTTTACCCAAAAAAGTATGAGTTGCGTCTTCATCAAAACCAATATTTTGGATAAGATTTTTATTTGGAACAATTGTTAATCCAGAGTTCAAAAAAGCACTTAGTGACCATTGATAGTCCCAAGTATTCGGCGAATTATAATAGTATATTTTATCTAAGATTTTTTCCCAGAATTTTAATTCTCTTCTAGATATAAGTTTATTTTTTAAAATACCTTTTGTTTTAATTTGTGGCCAATCAGTTATATCTCTATCATATTTTTCCCAAGATCTTTTCCATGTTGCCCAGCCCCAACTTCGAGGAAATTTACTAAAGTAGTATGTCCCATTTCCAACTTGAATATTTCTTTGTTGATTATGTCCAGTTATTGACCAAATTCTATAATCATTTTTGTAGGTTTCAAGCATCTCCTGACAAAAAATAAAAAAATCTAAATGAGGTATACAATCATCTTCTAAAATTATCCCCTCTTTCTCGTACTTAAACATCCAATTTATTGCATTAGTTACTCCAACTTTACAACCCTGATTATTATCACTAAAAAGATACTTTTTTGAAGTTTCTTTTTCAAAACTTTTTAAAAGAATCTCTCTAGTATGTTTAACTTTCTTTTTATCTTCTTCGTTATCTTGTCTAGGCCCATCACAAGCAATATATAAATTTTTTGGATTGATAAGTTTAACTTTATTAATTAATTCTTGAGTTTGCTTTGGTCTTCTCCAAGCTATTATTAAGATTGGAGTATTAAAATTATTGTTTTTTTTCATTCATTATTTAATTAAAAGATTAATTAATTTGCCACGACTTTATATTACCTTCAAAGGATCCATGAGTAAATAAAGGTTTAGAATAATGGATGCTTGAGGTATTAAGGTTTCTATTAATTCTTAGTCCCAATTTATTTATAAGGTGATCTATAGGCAAAGAATTATTTAATTTTGATTTCTTGTACTCTTCAAAAAGTTTTAAAATTAAATTTCGATTAATTAAATAACTGCAAGCTGTATTTGTATATATACCTTCTACAATCAAAAATCCATCTTCTAATTTTTTTATTTTTCTAAGTGGGATAATCTGCTTTGTTTTATAACCTCCAGCTAAATCAATGAAAATATTATCTAAATTAAAATTCTCTAGTTTCTCTAATAAATTTTTTAATCTTACCTCTGTATCTTTTTTACAAATGGCATCATCTTCAAATACGATTAATATTTCTTTTTCACTTTTTATAAAATGCTTCCATGCTCTAATATGTTTTTGCGTAACTAATGATTCTATTTTTATATGACTATAAGATTTTATAACCTCATTTTTATTTTTAAAAGCCAAAATAGTTGTGTATTTAATCAACTTAAAAAAATAACTTAATATTAAAAAACAAAAGTTTAAGGAGAAATCTTTTTTATGTATTAAATCATAAAAGCATCGCAGAAAAAAACTTCTTAAGATCATTAATTTATACTTTAGAGAATATTTTATTTTTAAATTTTTTCTCTGTTTATAGATTTCAATGAGATCTATATTAAATTTATTAGCAAGATTTTTTAATTTATTTCTGAGATGAAATCTATCCTCAGAATTGTTGTGGATTATATAAAAAGAAATATGTTTCATTGGGAAACTTTACCTAATATATATTTGATAGAAAATTTAGTTTCACTTATAAGACTCTTAATTTTATTTTTTAGATTTATCTTTTTATTTTTATTAATAGCCAATTTTATTTTTATATATTTAATAAAACTTATTGAGAAAAAATGCAATCTTGCTATGAAGTTTCTTGAATAAAAATGGTGATAATTTACTGGTAAATTATTGTATCCAAATGTAGTACCTAAACCGTATACTTTCTTTTTGCCCTCTAAGGCCCAAATAGGTTTAGATAAAGTTTTGATGGGCCTGAATAAGTTTTGATCAATTAAATCAGGTTTTACCCAGGTAATTTCTTCACTTACATCTGATCTTTCGTTAGCAATCCAAGCTGATTCGTTTAGATTTTGCATTACATCAGTATTGAAACAAATATAAGAAGGACCTATAAAAAGATGTTTGCCATTATCAATACAATTAGTCCGCTGGATATTACCATTTATACCTTTAAGCATAGCAAGAACAAATGTCAGTTTTATTGCATATTTACTTAAAGGAAAAGCATCTAGATCAAGTATTAAACAAAAACTATTTGAATTTAGATTTCTTATTAAATCTCTAATCATTACTGAATGAATACTTAAATAATCAGATTTAGATTCAGATTTAGATCTTGATGAATCCAACTCACAATACTTTTTATTAAATTCTAAAGTCCCAATTTTTACTTCTTCTGGCATAAGTAACTTTACAATTTTATTCCTAAAAGAGAATGACCAGTTAGTTGAAAGGTTATTTGTGGATAAGGAATAAACAAAAAGATCTACATCTCTTTTAATTAAATTTTCCCAATAATCTGAAACTTCTTGTCTTGATAGGTATTGATTCATATCAAATTCATTTAAAGATTTTTGAAATAATTTATTGTATTTTCAAGTCCTTTATCAAGATTTACTAAAGGAGACCAATTTAATTTATTTTTTGCTTCTAGAATTATTGGCTTTCTTTGTAAAGGATCATCTTGTGGTAAGTCTTTAAATATAAAGTTTTCAGAAATATTTAATTTTTTAGAAATGATTTTTGCTAATTCTAGTATTGTTATTTCTTTAGGATTTCCTAAATTTATTGGCCCATTAGTATTCGCATTCATTAATTTAATAAGTCCATTAATTAGATCATCTACATAACAAAAAGAACGAGTTTGTTGCCCATCTCCATAAAGCGTCATGTTTTCATTTCTTAATCCTTGCATAATTAAATTACTTACTACTCTGCCATCATTTGGTAGCATCCTTGGACCATAAGTATTGAAAATTCTTGCAACCCTAATATCTAGATTATGTGCTCTTTTGTAATCAAAAGACAATGTCTCAGCAATTCTTTTACCCTCGTCGTAACAACTTCTTATCCCTATTGGGTTTACATTGCCCCTGTAACTTTCTGGTTGTGGGTGTACTTCTGGATCTCCATATATTTCACTTGTACTTGCCAGAAGAAATTTTGCACCTACTCTTTTAGCCATACCTAACATGTTGTAGGTTCCAAGAAAACTTGTTTTAGCTGTTTTAATTGGATTAAACTGATAGTGAATTGGTGATGCAGGACAAGCTAAGTGCCAAATTTTATCTACTTCAAGAGTTATGGGTTTAGTTATATCATGTCTTATTAATTCAAAACTAGAATTACCTAACCATTGAATTAAATTATTTTTGGTTCCTGTAAAAAAATTATCTATGCAAATAACCTCTTCCCCTTTCGCCATTAATTTATCAATTAAATGCGACCCTAGAAAACCAGCCCCTCCGGTAATTAAATTAACTGTATTTGATTTGTGATTAGTCATATGCACAAGAATTTATACTAGCTATTTTCTTTCTTGAGTGATTTAACATAATAACACAAACTATTTAATGGATTTATAGAAAATTTGATAATTTGACTTCTGTATTTATTTATTCTCTCTCAGTATTTTTTTTAGGTAGTTTCCATATGGGCTGTTAACATAATTTTTTGCAATATCTTCAAATTTTTTGTTGTTAATATAATTCAACCTCCAGGCAATTTCTTCAGGACAGCCTATCTTTAAACCTTGACGCATTTCTAATGTTTTTATAAAGAAACTAGCATCTTGTAACGATTCGAAAGTACCTGTATCAAGCCAGGCTATTCCTCTACCCAAGATTTCTACATTAAGTTTATTTTGTTCCATGTAAATATTATTTAGATCTGTAATTTCTAATTCTCCTCTTTCTGATGGGTTTAGTTGTTTGGCATATTCGACAACATTATTTTGGTAAATATATAAACCTGTTATTGCAAAATCACTTTTAGATGATTTTGGTTTTTCCTCTATATGAGTAGGCAGGTTATCTTTACCAAAATTTATTATTCCAAATCTACTTGGATCTTGTACACGATATGCGAATATAGTTGAATCGCATTCCTTTGCAGCGGAGCAAACTAATTGATTTGTTAAATCATGCCCATAAAATATATTGTCCCCTAGAATTAAAACTACTTTTGAATCTCCTATAAATTTTTCAGCCAGGATAAAAGCATGTGGAATTCCTTTAGGTTCTTCTTGGACTTCGTAAGAAATTTTTATTCCTAAGTTTTCGCCTGTTCCTATTAAATTTTTAAAAAGAGGCTTATCTCTTTTTGTCGTTATCAAAAGTATATCTTTTATACCCATAAGCATTAGAGTGCTTAAAGGATAATAAATCATAGGTTTATCATAAACTGGCAAAAGTTGTTTACTTAATGAATTAGTTAATGGAGCAAGTCTTGTACCATTTCCCCCTGCGAGAACTATCCCCTTTAAATTATTTTGAGTCATTTATTTAAAATTATCGATATTTGATCCAAATCCAAGTTTCCAAATATTTAAATCACTTTCCTTAAAATCATTAAGATCAATTATGTCTCTGCAGTCAAAAATCCATGATGGTTTACGCATTAATTTTGAAATCTTTGACCATTTAATTTTCTTGAATTCATCCCATTCAGTTAAAATTAGAATAGCATCTGCACCATTTGCTAGTTCTATATAAGAAGAAGCCATACTTATACGATCTTCAACGTTAAATGAATTTTCTACTTCATTCTTTAAATCCTTAAGATTATTGCATATTTCATGAAATTTAACTTTTGGATCGTAAATGGATAACTTTGCTCCATCTAGTAATAAATTGGAGCAAATATTTATAGCTGGTGATTCTCTAGTGTCATTTGTATTTGACTTAAATGCGAAACCCAAAATTCCAATTTTTTTGTTTGCTACTGTTCCAAATAATTTTTTTATAATAATGTTAGTAAGTCTATTTTGTTGCCATCGATTTATCTTTAGAACTTCGTTCCAGTAATTCGCTACCTCTTTTAAACCGTATAATTTGCATAAGTATACTAAATTTAAAATATCCTTCTTAAAGCAGCTACCTCCAAATCCAGGGCCTGATTTTAGAAAGTGTCTCCCAATCCTATAGTCCATGCCAACTGCCTTTGAAACTTCTCTTATATCTGCGCCAGTTTTTTCGCATAATGCTGAAATAGAATTAATTGAACTCACCCTTTGAGCTAAAAAAGCATTTGCTGTTAATTTTGATAACTCGGAGCTCCAAATATTTGTTGTTATGATTTTTTCTTCGCTAACCCAGTTTTTATATATATTTACTAAGGCATTTGTTGAAGTCTTACTATCTCCTCCAATTAATACTCTGCTTGGATTAATTAAATCATCTATTGCAGTACCTTCGGCTAAAAATTCTGGACTTGACAAAACAGTAAAAGATTTTGAAGGGTTCTTTTCTAAATCTTTTTGAGAAGAAATTAGTATTGTTTTGATTACTTCAGCTGTTTTGACTGGGATTGTACTTTTTTCAACAACTATTGTATGCCCAACAGCAAATTCAGCAATTGATCTGGCAGAACTCTCAATATATTTTAAGTCACTTGCCTCTCCAGCTCCTAAACCGCTCTGCTTAGTTGGTGTATTTACAGAGATGAAAATCATATCTGATTCTGCAATTGATTGCTGTATTTTTGTGCTAAAAAATAAGTTTTTACCTCTGCATGTTTTTATTAAATCTTTTAATCCTGGTTCATAAACCGGTAATTTTGATAAGTCCTCGTTGTTCCAAGAATCAATTTTATCTTTATTTAAATCAACAACTATGACCTTTAAATGTCTACATTTATATGCAATTACAGCCATCGTAGGCCCCCCTACATATCCAGCTCCAATACAACAAATTGTTTTCACCTCATCACTCATATAAAAACTACAAAAATTTATGCTTGCAGGCTAATTTTAGATCATTGCAGCTCTTAACCCTGACAATAGAATCCAAGTTATCATACTTATTCTTAAATCAAAATACTGCATATCAAATAGATGAGAATAAGTAATAAATAAAATTGATGAAAACCAAGTTTTCTCAAAAATTAAATTACGTTTACTAATGTTGATTTTTAACACTGCATAATTTGCGATTAATTTATAATATTTATATAAATATTGAGAGACTTTAGAAGAAATAATTAAAGCAGTTAAAACTCCATAATTGAAAGCAAGTTCAAAAATAATATTATGTGGATGTCCTATCCATTTACCTTTGAATGTTTCATAAACAATAGGGAAAGAACCTCCTCCCCATCCAAGAAGTGGTCTTTTAAAAATATTCTCGATACTAAATTTCCATATCTCAAGTCTTGGATAAGCTTCTCTAAAATCTATGGATTTATCTGGAAAATTGTTGAATATATTTATTGGAACAAATAATACAAAATCATTTCTTATTGAAGTTGGCAAGACAGAAATAAGAAAAGTTATGAGTATGAATGCTATCAAAATTAAAGGAATCAGTATGAAAATTGTCTCAAAGCCCAGCATTATTTGAATTGAAATCAACATTCCTAGCCATGAGTTTCTTGAATTGGTGAGCAAAATAGAGGTTATAAATAAAAAACAAATTATCGCAGTAATGATTTTTTTAGATTTTTTTTTATTTATAAGAAAATAATAGAGAGAAAAAGGCCAAACAAGGGTCAACCAAGATCCAGCATAATTAGCATTATTAAAAGGTCCTGTTAATCCATCCGTTAAACTTATTGGCTTTTGGTACCAAATAATTAATCCGTTTAATATTTGAAATGGTCCTGTTATGTTAAAGAAATATTGGAGAAAACCAGAAATGATAACAGGTATTGAACCAATAACTAATAACTTTGCGATCATTTTTCTTATATTTTGTTTTTCAAGATAAGGCTGAAATCCCCAAAAACACCAAAAGAATGGAATCCAATTAACTAAACTTATCCAAGATAAACTACTAAGCCCTTTCTGAAGAAATATTGTATTAGTAAAGTTGTTATATATACAACTTAAAATCATTAAAATAGTGACAATAATAAATACTTTATTTGTTTTTTCTTTTAAGTAATCAATAGGATTATTATTCTTACTAAATAATAAAGATAGAAATAAGATAAATCCAGCTACAGCCGGTGCAGTAGGCAATAAAAAAACACCTATATATAGTAATTTTAAACCTAAATTACTTGAACTTATTATTCCTTGATTAAAAAGAATTATTTTTTTAAACATTTATTAATTAAAGTATTTCTTTAAAAAAAAATTAAAAACATATTACTTTAGTCATCTTGGCATTTTTGTTGAACGATTTAATGTTAGCGCTTCCTGCAGGATTCGAACCTGCGGCCCACTGCTTAGAAGGCAGTTGCTCTATCCAGCTGAGCTAAGGAAGCATCTACCCATTATATCTGACACCAACAGCCTAAACAATCTAAGTAAATTCTTTTTATGGTTATAGTAAAAATATCTTTTTTATTTTCTTTCAAGAAGAAATAATTTAAAATTAGAAAAAATGCACTTTAATCTTGACTAAAAGACTTACTGAAAAACAAAAAGAAGAAATAGTGAAAAGTTTTCAATCTGGTATAGCTATTGATGTGTTATCAGAAAAGTATGCTTGCACTGTTTCAACAATTATAAGAAATTTGAAGAAAAGTCTTGGAGATGTTGAATATAAGAAGTTTTTAGATATAGGTAAATCCTTAGAAGAAAAATCAAGAAAAAATCAAAATAAAAATCAAAATAAAAATAATGGTTTATTAGAATTAAATATTGATAATAAAGATTTAAAGAATGACTCTATTAATTCCAAAGTTTTAAATGAAAATTCAACTGCTGCAAACATTGCTGAAATTAATTCTTTCTTTGAAATTGCACCTATTGATTTTGAAATAGATAATTCATCTCGAAAGGAATTATCTTCAGTTCCTATTTCCGAGATAGATTTCCCTAAAGTTGTTTACATGGTTGTTGATAAAAAAATTGAGTTAGAGATAAAACTTTTAAAAGATTTTCCAGAATGGCAATTTTTACCTCAAGATGATTTGAGCAGAAAAGCTATAGAAATTTTTTTTGATTTAAATCTTGCTAAAAGATCTTGCACTAAAGAGCAAAAGGTACTTAAAGTCCCAAATGTTGATGTATTTAGAATCGCAAGACCTAATCTTATTGCTAAAGGTATTTCAAGAATAGTTTGCGCAGAAAATCTAATAGCTCTTTGAGCTATTTTATATTCATTTATTAATTTTAAAATCAATAAAGGTCCCCAAAATAGAACCTAATATAAAACTAGACCCTACTACAAAACTTATTGGGAGTTCAATAGTTTCGTCGATTAAGAAGTTCACCTTGCTTTTATTTGAACTATTTTGAATCCCAATAAATAAGAGCAAGAACAAACATGAATTGAAAATTGCAGTAAAGAATAATTTTTTAATTAAGATACTCATATAAATTTATCGTATTTATTAAATTCTAAATCATGTTGTAAACTTCGCTTTTTTTAATACCATTTTTCTTTGCTAAGTATTTTGATGCTGCTGATAAACTTAGGCCTGCATTTATTAAATCATTAAGATCTTTTTTTATAGTTAATTTATCTATCTTTAAATCCCCTTTATTGATACCTTTTATCACAATTGTTATTTCACCAATAATATCCTTATCTTTAAAGAAATCTATAACATCGTTAATATTATTCCCAACATGTTCTTCAAATTTCTTTGTCAATTCTCTGGCTACAATAATTTCTCTATCCCCTCCACAGAATTCAAATAATTGCTTTAATAATTTTCTTAATCTCTTAGGTGATTCGTAAATTATAGTTGTTTTTTCATTCTTACTGATATCTAAAAGAATTTTTTCTCTATCAATTTGTTTTTTAGGAAGAAAGCCTTCAAATACAAAATTAGAAGAGGGTAAGCCACTTGAAACAAGTGCTGTTATTGCAGCACATGCTCCAGGAATGCAAATTATATCTATCCCTTCGCATTTTAAGCACCTAGCGATATCTTCCCCTGGATCGCAAATTCCCGGCATGCCAGCATCACTTACAATCGCTATGGATTTTCCTTCTCTAAGATCTTTAATAATTTTGGGAATCTTAATTGATGAATTATGTTTGTTAAAACTTATAAGTTTATTTGAAATATTAAACTTGTTCATTATTTTTTTTGTTTGTCTTGTGTCCTCACATGCAATAAATGAGACATTCTTGAGAATATTTAATGCTCTTTGGGATATATCATTTAAATTACCAATTGGAGTACCAACCATATATAAAATACCGTTTTCCGGTTCTTCATTTCTATGGGATAATAAGGAATTATTATTCATTTAATGAAGTTACCTTCTGGAGTCGATATTAATAATCTTATCGATGATGTAAGAATTTTCAGCTGGCAAGCAGCAGATATTTTGCTTTATTACTCTAAATTGTTAGAAGATGCAGATGATAAGAGAAAAATACTAGAAAATAATGATGAAGAAGACCCAGTAACTTTGGCTGATTTAAAAGTTAATGAACTTATGATAAAAAGAATAAATGAAAAATATAAAAATATTAATTGGGATATCTTGAGTGAAGAAAGTGTAAAAATTTCTTCAGAAAATTTTGACAATAATACAGACTGGATCTGGGTTCTTGATCCTCTTGATGGAACTAAGGACTTTATCCAAGGGACAGGTGACTATGCCATGCATTTGGCTTTAAACTTTAAGGGAAAACCTTATATCGGTTTTGTTTTGATCCCAGATAAGAATCAATTATGGATTTCAGACGGAGAAAAAACATGGTGTGAAAAAAGAGATGGATCAAAATATGAACCAATTCTTTTAGATAATAAGAATCTTAAAGAAATGACTTTAGTAACAAGTAAAAATCATAGTAATGAGGTTTTAAGAAAATTAATTCAGAAAATTAATTTTTCTAGAGTCACAATTATGGGCAGCATTGGTTGCAAAATAGCATCTATAGTTAATGGACAAAGTGATATTTATATATGTCTTAGTTTGCCGGCTAAAAGCTCACCAAAAGATTGGGATTTTGCAGCCCCAGATTCTATCCTGAAAGCAGCAGGTGGAGCAATTACAAATTTAGATAATCAAGAACTATCCTACGGAAAAGGTAGTTTCGAACAAGGGGGCATTATCATTGCTACAAATGACAAGAAAACCCACGGAAGTATTTGCTTTGAAATACGAGAAATTATAAAGAAGAATAGAATATATCTTCTTTAATTTTAATTCAGCGGTGCTACTGGAGTTGGAGTTGGTTCGGGATAAGACATTCCATTATTTTGTCCTACACCTCTCAGAGTAAGATTAATTCTTCCTCTGCTATCGATCTCTCTAACTCGAACTGTTACTTCATCACCTTGTCTCACTACATCTTCGACTCTTTCAACTCTCGCTTCAGACAATTGAGAAATGTGAACCATACCTTCTTTCCCAGGAAGTATTTCTACGAAGGCACCTATAGGTATTATTCTGGTTACGACACCAGAGAAGATTTCACCTTCATGAACCTTGCGTGTTAATCCCTCAATTATCTTTTGAGCCTCTTCTGCTGCAGCTCCGTCATGAGATGCAATAGTTACAATTCCTCCATCTTCTATATCTATTTTTGTATTGGTTCTCTCAGTAATTCCTTTGATAGTTCTTCCACCAGGGCCAATTACGGTTCCTATAAGCTCAGGATCAATTCTAAAGCTTAAAAGTCTTGGAGCGTGCGGAGAGAGTGATTCTTGAGGTTTATCTATTGCCGCTTGCATCTTTTCTAAAATATGTAATCTTGCAGGTCGAGCTTTTTTAATTGCATCAGAAATAATAGAGACTGGTAAACCTGTAATTTTCATATCCATTTGTAACGCTGTAATTCCTTTATCAGTGCCAGCAACCTTAAAATCCATGTCTCCAAGAAAGTCTTCAATTCCTTGAATATCTGTGAGAATTCGAACTTCTTTACCTTCTTTGATTAAACCCATAGCAGTCCCACTTACAGGTGCTTTAAGAGGAACTCCTGCATCTAATAATGAAAGAGTGCTTCCACATACAGACCCCATAGAAGTTGATCCGTTAGAACTTAAAACTTCGCTTACTACCCTGAGTACATAAGGGAATGTTTCTTTGCCAGGCAATACAGGGATTATTGCTCTCTCTGCTAATGCGCCATGGCCAATTTCTCTTCTCCCAGGAGTTCTCATTGGTCTTGTTTCTCCCACTGAATAAGGAGGGAAATTGTAGTGATGTAGATAAGTTTTTTCAGTGCTTGGATTCAGGTCATCCATTTCTTGAGCATCACTAGGTGTACCTAATGTGGTTGTAGATAAAACTTGGGTTAAACCTCTTTGGAATAATGCAGAACCATGAACTCTTTTTGGAAGAATTCCTGCAGAGGCTGATATTTTTCTAACTTCATCGAGATCCCTCCCATCCACTCTTTTCCCATCATTGATGATTTGCGACCTCATTAATTTTTTTGTTAATTTTTTAAAGTCAGAATGAATTAATTTTTCATTTTCTGAAGTTAGAACCTTTATTTGATTGTCATCTTTAAGTGAATCAATTTTGCTTTGAGTTTCAGTTTTAATTTTTTCGAGTTCAAGATCTCTCTCTTCCTTTGAAAGGTCAAATTTCTTTAAAACTAACTCAATAGGTTTTGTGCAATTTTTATCTAAATAAGAGGGTAATGTTTTATCTTCTTCAGGGTCAGATGGCTTAATCTGTTTTATTCCTAAATCTTGTAATAAATCTTCTTGCGATTTAATAAGTTCAGTAACAGCCTCATATCCGAAATCTATAGCTTCGATTGTATCCTGCTCTGATAATTGATTTGCACCTGCTTCAATCATGACGATACCGTCTGGAGATCCTGCAACAACAATGTCTAAATCTCCTTTTTCAATCTCTCTATAGCTAGGATTTAAGATGAAATCATCCCCTATAAGACCAACTCTTACCGCGGCCATTGGCCCATAAAATGGAATCTCTCCAACTAAAGTTGCTATTGAAGCCCCAGTAACGGCTAAAACATCTGCTGGAACTCTTTCATCTAGAGAAAGGCATGATGCGACTATTTGAATCTCATCCCTCATCCATGTAGGAAAAAGTGGCCTCATCGGCCTATCAATTAATCTTGCAATTAAAGTCGCTCTTTCTGGTGGGCGACCTTCTCTCCTCATAAAGCCACCAGGAATTCTCCCTGCAGCATAAAGTTTTTCTTCATAGTCGCATATCAGAGGTAGAAAGTCTGATGGTTCTTTTTTGGCAGTTTTTGTCGCTGTAACTAATAGTGAGGTATCACCACACTCAATCATTACTGATCCACTTGCTTGAGGAGCATATAGTCCTGTAGTTAGTCGTATCTCTCGTCCGTCAAACGTGATCGACTTATTTTGTCCTTCCACTTTTTAAATTATAAATCTATACATAGTTTATTCTTACATTTAATCGGGACATATTGAGTAAATTATTTAGATAAGCTATAAAAATTTTTAAAAATGTCCTTCAAATGATTTAATTCCTAAAAGTATTATTTTTTGAGAAATATCGTACTTAAATTAAAAACTTATACTACCAACTTGATTTAACTACTCCAGGAAGTTCACCGTTATGAGCTCTTTGTCTTAACTGATTCCTGCAAAGACCAAAATCTCTATATACTCCTCTAGGTTTACCAGTTGCCCAACACCTATTTCTTACTCTATTTGGTGCAGAATTCCTTGGCAGAGCTTGAATCTTTCTATGAATTTCTAACCTTTCCATTGGATCTTTTGCAGCATAAAATTCATCTAATAATGCTTTCCTTTTTGCAGCATATTTCTTCACAAGTTTTTTGCGTTTAACTTCTCTCGCAATCATGGACTTTTTCGCCATTTAGTCAGAATATTTGAAACTAATTATTATATTAACAGCTTGGAGAACAGATTTTAAAATTTATTTATTGGTTTAATAATCTTTGTACAATTAATAATTGACTAGTATCTCTGACAATAAGCAGAACGCTTAGTCCAACTAAAAGAAAAAAACTGGACTGAGTAACAACCATCTGTACCTTGACTGGAACAGGTTTCCCCCTAAAACCTTCAATTAAAGTGAAAACAAGTTGTCCTCCATCTAACAATGGTAAAGGTAACGAATTAAGTACTGCTAAATTAATAGAAATTAAAGCCGCAAATAATAATATGCCTGTTCCACCTTGTTGAGATAATTGTGCACCGATTTCAACGATTTTTACAGGCCCACTTAATTGTTGAGCTGTTGAGGAGAAATTTGTTATTAAACCTTTATAACCTTGAATTGTTTTTACCAAAAGTGATGAAAATTCATTATTGGTGTATTTAAAAAGTTCGAAAACGTTTTTTGTCTTTTTAGTTTCTTTCCTTATATTCGGTTGCAATTGAGCACCTATTGTTCCTTTCCCATCAATATTTTTTGGTACTAAAGTTAAATCTTTGAAATTTCCATCCCTTTCAATTTTGATTGAAATTGGTTCGTCTGATGAATTTTGAATTTCTTTTACTAAAGTGGAAACGGCTTGATCCCCAACTCCTAATGTACTAGTTTCGATTTCTATTATTTTATCCCCTGGTTCTAAACCAGCAAGAGAGGCGGCCTTCTCAGGTTGAGTAGCTAAAACTAAAATACCTGGTTCTGGATCAAATGGTATTCCAACAGTAGTTACATTTATAATCAATATTGAGTAAGCAAGTATTAAGTTAGCAAATACTCCAGCGGAAATTACAATAACTCTTTGAATTATTGGTCTATTTTTTAAAAGATTTGGATCTTTAGGGTCAATATTATTTAGTTCTTCATCAGGGAAGGATACAAAGCCTCCAAGAGGAAAAGCTCTGAATGAATAAGTAACATCTCTAAATTTTTTTTGAATAATTGAAGGCCCAAAGCCAATTGAAAATCCATCAACATAAATACCTTGTAAAATGGCCGCAAGAAAATGCCCCATCTCATGAAAAAATATGAGGAATCCAAGTACTGTTATTGAGGTTAAAACATTCATTTTTTTATATTAAGCAGTTTTTAAAAAATTTGATCCAAAATATGGAACCAGAGCATCTGGAATCTTAACGCTACCATCTGTTTGTTGGCCATTCTCAAGAATCGCTGCCATTGTTCTTCCAATAGCAAGACCACTGCCATTTAAGGTATGTATATATGTATTTTTTTTATCAATTTTTGATCTTATTGATGATCTACGTGCTTGAAAGTCAAGGCAATTACTGCAACTTGAAATTTCTCTATAACTTTTACTACTGGGAAGCCAAACTTCAAGATCAAAAGTTCTACTAGAAGAAAAGCCTAAGTCTCCAGTACAAATATCTACTAATCTGTAGGGTAAGTTGAGCTTTTTTAAAATGCTTTCTGCATCAGATAAAATTTTTTCATGAGCTTCAAAAGATTTTCTTGGATCACAAAACCAATAGAGTTCAACCTTATTAAATTGATGAAGTCTTATTAAACCTTTAGTATCCCTTCCATAACTTCCAGCTTCTCTCCTAAAACATGGACTATATGCAACATACTTAATAGGTAACTGCTTAGGATCAATAAGCTCGTTTCTATGAAAAGCAGTTAGTGGAACTTCAGCTGTTGGAGAAAGCCATAAATCGTCATTGGAACACTTAAAACTTTCATTTGAAAACTTAGGTAATTGACCAGATCCGGTAAGACTTTCTGAGTTTACTAACGCTGGCGGCATTAACTCCAAGTAACCATTTTTAGTATGCATATCTAGCATAAAATTAATTAATGCCCTCTCTAATCTGGCACCATTGCCTATAAGAGTGATAAATCGACTTTTTGATATTTTTGTTGATTTTACAGAGTCAAAAATATTAAGACTTTCTCCTAATTCCCAATGTGATTTTATATTCTCTTTTATTAAAGGATCCCCCCAAGTTTTTATTTGTAAATTATCACTTTCATCT
>QCQY01000011.1 GCA_003209475.1 Prochlorococcus sp. AG-459-B06 | reverse complement strand
ATTGAGCCTCATTTTATAAATAATCTACCTACTGTAATCAACAAAATAAATATTAAATCAGTCAGTGAAGTTGGAATAACTCCTAAAGATCAAAGAGAAGAAAAGTCATCAATAGAAATCAAAGGAAAAGATCTTCACATCAAAGTTGGAGATAGCAGAAGAGGCTGGGTAGATAGCTATAAATATCTTCTTGAGGCATCAAGTAATGAAAATCTTGAAAGAGAAATTGATGTTTATATAAACTTGGAAGATATTAGACCTGCTGGAGAATCATTAAAAGGTTTTGGTGGGATGGCAAATCCTATTAAATTGAAAGATCTCTACTCCAGAGTCGCATCACTTCTTGGAAAGGCAATAGGCAGGAAATTAAGTACAGTAGAATGTTGTTTATTAATTGATGAAGCTGCAGTAACTATAGTTGCTGGAAATATAAGAAGAAGTGCTGGAATGAGACAATTTGCTTCAGATGATAGGGAAGCAGCATCGGCAAAAGAAAATTTATGGAGTCAAGATGAGAATGGTAATTGGAGAATAGATCCTGAAAAAGATGCCCTCAGGATGGCTAATCATACTAGGGTTTACCATACAAAACCCACTTACCAAACTGTTTTGGATGCTGTAACAAAACAATTCCACTCAGGTGAGGGAGCTATTCAATTTGCTCCAGAAGCAATCGCAAGGTCAAATGCAGATATTCTCAAAGATGACGAATTGAGAAAGGAATTTATTGAAATCTACTCAGAGCAAGGTAAGGATGAAGCGAGAAATTGGATTAATAGTAGTTATGGTCCATTCTCTGAAGAAGAGTTAGACCACAGGATGAGTCGATATGGACTTAACCCTTGTGGTGAGATCTTGGGAAATGATTTCCACTGCAATTTGGCTGAAGTTCATTTGAATCAGATAGATCCTGAAAATTTTGAAGAGCAAAAAAAAGCTTTTAAGGCAGCAGCTCTTTCTGTAGCATGCTTACTTAATCATGAATTTGAAGTTGAGCGTTACAGAAAAAGTAGAGAATATGATCCTATTGTAGGAGTAAGTTTCACTGGATTATTTGATTTTTGTGTCCATGCTTTTGGGACGCCATGGTTGAAATGGTGGGAAGCAGGAAGGCCAAATAGCGAAGAAGGGAAGGCTTTCAAAAAAAAGGAAGCTAAATTCTTAGATTATTGGAGAAAGATAGTAAAAGAAACTGTATGGGAATATTGTGATAGGCACAATCTAAGGAGACCAAATAGATGCACAACAGTTCAGCCAGCTGGAACTAAAAGTCTTCTTACAGGAGCAGCTCCAGGATGGCATCCTCCAAAGGCTCAAAGATTTATAAGAAGAATAACTTTCAGGAAAAATGATCCAATCGCTTTAGCTTGCATGGATTATGGATACTCAGTTGTTCCATCTCAATCTGATAAAGATGAAAATGGTTGCTTGCTCAATAATCCATTTGATCCAAGATGTACAGAATGGTTAGTTGAGATCCCTACAGAAGTTAGTTGGGCAAATATAGATGGTGCAGACCAAATAGACATCAATAATTTCTCGGCATTAGCTCAATTTGATTTTTACATGCAAGTGCAGAAATTTTACACGGAGCATAATACCTCTGCAACCGTAGAATTTAGAGAAAATGAAATCGAGGACCTAGCTAAGGCTATTCATAATGCAATAGAAAATAATGAAGGATATATTTCAGCGGCATTGCTAGCTAGATTTAGTGCTAACGCTACTTTCCCTAGATTACCCTTTGAACCAATAAGTAAAGATGAATATATATCATTGCAAAATAAAGTAATAGAGAGGAAAGTTAATAACGATTTCTTTGATGCTCTTAATAAATATGATGTTGGAGAACTATCTGAAGCAGGACCAGCAGGTTGTGATTCAGATAAGTGCTTGCTTCCTCTTGCTAAACCAAAAGATTAATTTTTGAATTATTTGTAAATAAAAAATATAAATTAGTTTTTAAAAATTTAATTTATGGCTACCTCTTAAATAGGAACATAAATTATTTATGACATTAAGCTTAAATATTGGGAACTTTTTTAATGATTCCTCTAGTCATGCATTAGTTGACGAGCTAAGAAAAAGAACATCAGAAGAGGATATCTTAGATTTTGAGGAAAAATTTAACTCCAAAAACGAAAAAAATCTACATGTATATATATGTAGATTTCTAAAAAATAGATCAATATCCAGAGGCCTAGCCTCTAGATGGCTAATAACCATAATTGAAAACAAAGAATCAAAAATTGATGCTTTGCAAAAATTAAATAATTAGGTCAGCCCTGATAGTTTCCATAGAGCAATTCCAAAAATTGAGAATCCCATAATAAAAGTAAAAGCCAAAGCATTTACCAATTGAACCTTATCATTCATTCTGTTTGCGAATGGTAATAATTGAGCAAATAATGGAGTCTCTTCAACTATTGCAGATTTTTTTACTGTAGGTTTTTTGCTTCTCGAAAACATAAAACAAATTTTATAATCTTAAGAATTTTACATTTAAAAGTTCACTAAATAAAAAATACTTCTCAAAAACGAACAAAATGTAACCTGTAAGCAATTACGCTGGGATTTATGATAAATATTTTTATCAGAAGCCTAATCAATCATTAATGTATTAAGTTTATTTATTAAAAACCTAGACAAATAATTTTAATGGATGTTATTATAAATCTGTAGCAACCACTACTAAAACGTTCAACTTGCGTATAGCAAGCCGCAAATCGACTTAAGCCATGGAACGGGGACTTAAGCGAAACGGAGCTTGAAAAATGACTCTAACTTACAGAGGGCAAAAGTACGTCCAGAACAAAGAAGCAGCTAAAAAGCACCACAATGAACTAACTTATAGAGGAAAAGCTTACACAAGCTAGTTTATTTAACTATTTAATAGAAAAAGCCACTTTTAGTGGCTTTTTTATTGTCCATTCTTAGGCTAAAAAATAACTTAATACTTCTCACAAGCATTAAAGTAATATGATTCAATTGCATTTATATATTTAGATAACCATGGCAGACCAAAAACCTTTATTTAAAGCACCTTATGACATAAAAGATGTTAGTGCTCTTTTCGCCATAGTTGCTTTCGTTTTAATAATCGCTGCCATAGTTGGAAATAACTTGTTTGGTTTATTTCAACAAAATGTCAACTTTGGGTGATTTTTTTGAAAGCAGACTAGATTTTTGTGGACTCATTTTGTGGACTAAATTTGACTAATGATAGATTGTTATAACGATTTAACCCATCATTATTAATAAAATTTCCTATCTCAAACTAGTTTCTTGAAATAATTTTTAAATCTTTGAATTTATAGACTGTGACTAATTTCTTATGTTATAGTTTTTAAGTTCATAAAACTGAAGAACCCTGGAGGGGTGGTCGAGTGGTTTAAGGCTCTAGTCTTGAAAACTAGGGAGTCTCTATAAAAAGAATTTATAAGAATTTTTTAAAAGCATTGATATAAGACAGATCTCAATAAGACAATATTGATAATAAAATTTAGCCATCGAGACAGGGGGACCATTTTGGGACCAGTAAAAATATCTATAATTTATGAATCACACTGATAAAATAAGGGGCAACTAACATTATTTATTTTCAAGAATTATTTTTTTTGCTAGTAATATAAAGCCTATAAAATTAAAAAAAAATGCTTTATGTTCAGCATTGGTCATTTAAGACTGGATATCATCAAAAAGGTGCAGAAAAATTTCTTGGTGGTGGGGGAGATTATCCTGGAGTTGAGATGATTGGAAGGTATCATGCACCTGGTTCTTTAGAGGGTTGGATAGTTTTAAAGACTGATGATCCAAAAGCAATATATCAACATGCCGCTGAATGGGCTGAATTTCTAAATTGGGAAACCACACCTGTATTTACTGATGAAGAAGCTGGTCCAATAGTTGCTAAAGTCTACTCATAGATAGAGATTGACAGTCGATCTAAAATGAGGGGCAATTAGCTCCTTTTTTAATGTTATTTGTTGTTGTTATTGGCTGGCTTGCAAGTGCTCTTTTTTGTGCAATATTAGCCAATGAAAAAGGTTATCTTCCTGTCGCATGGTTTTTGGGAGGATTATTTTTCGGGTTTTTTGCCTTAATAGCAGCAGCAGGATTACCAGATAAAAAACTTAGAAAATATATTAGGCAAATAGAAGGAGAGAAAAATTCAAAAGAGCCACAAAGTGATGGGGATTGGGCAAAGAAACCAGCTAGCTGGGATAACGTGTCTAAACTAGATAAATGAAACGCTTACTACTTGCACTGCTAATAGTTAGTAATTGACAGTCGATCTAAAAATGAGGGGACCAAATAGGGACCATTTTCTATGAAAATTACTTTTAAAACCTTTTTAGTAAATTCAAATCATAAAACATATTTTTATTTTTAAATATCCACTAAATCAGGAAACCTTTCTGCAACTCAATACTGCTATAATTCAAAAGTTAAAACTAAATATTTAACCTGGAGGGGTGGTCGAGTGGTTTAAGGCTCTAGTCTTGAAAACTAGCGTGTCTGCAAGGGCACCGTGGGTTCGAATCCCACCCCCTCCGTTCAAATAAAAAGAACGGAATATTATAAACGCTCTTTTGAAACGTTCTTGTTATATTAAATTGTATTTAGACTATGAGTAAAGGATTTGCCACAGAAAATTTAATATCCAAAAAATCGAAAAAAAAATTTATTTCAAATGAACCGCAAGGAAGATTAATATCTTGGTCTCCTTGGCCACCTGCTAATTTTCAAACACGATATCCCGCTTTTCCTTTTGTTCTTACAATATTGATTGTAGTAATCGGGCAATGGTACCTTTCTCTACTCAGGTGACCCGAAACTTTTTTTTTATTTAAATTAGGATGAATTAAGTTTGAGAATTTATTTTGTTTTTTTCAATTTTATTATTTGCCCACCTCCAAGCGGCAATCATCCCAATATTATTAGGTATAAGATCGATCAATAAATTCAAACATATAAGCGAGAACAAATTGATATCTTTCGGTTTTATTTTTTTAGGATTGGCATCGATTTCTGAAATGATAGATCATGCCCAAACATCTTGGATTTATGTAGATCACTCCTCTTTATTTAATTGGTTATTTTATTCTTTCCTTTCTTTAGGTCTAACATGTTTATCAATATCAGTTATAAAAAATAAATTTATTCAAAAAACTAATATTTGCATTTCTTTATGTTCAATAATCTCATATTTTTTATTTGATAAAACTATTGCTCTCCTTTTTCAAGTAATAATAAGTATCCTTCTTATTATAAATTGGCAAAGAGTTTTTAAAGATTGGCTTTTTATACTTTACCCAATATTTGGTATTATTTTTACGACTTTCTTTGGCACAAGGCTCTCAATTAGTGGCGATCAATTTTGGCATGTTTTAATAGGCCCATCTGGAACAATTAGCGTTCTTACCTTTTATTTAGTATTAAAGAGATCGGACAAAAAATTTACTTAAGATTCTTATGAAAATATTTGTATTTGTAAGTTTTATAGTGTGCTTAGTCACAATAATCTCTCCAGTTGAAATCTTTGCTGATACGGCACTTGATGTTTACATGAATGATTTTTATTCTAAATCGAATGAAGCTAGCCAGATTCTTAAAGAAATCGAAAATAGTTTAAAAGAAGGATCAAGAAAAAAAGTATGCTCTAGGCAAAGAGAGGCCGCAAGATTAGGTCTATTAGCTAATAAATCATTAATTAAAGCCTTTGAAATAGAGGGTGCTAATCCGCCAATGCAAGCAATAAAGGCAAGTCAACAAAGATGGGAATCTATTCTGAATGAGTGCTGAAGAAAGTCAGTAAATCTATAAATCTTTTTAAATTTGCATTCTTACAGATTTACTAATTAAGGGAATTTCAGGTTCAACTCCATAGATACATTGGGAAATCGAATAAATAAAAATACATAGTGTAAATATAAAAATTATTGAGGCTAATTCAACTATTGGAAATATTCTCAAGAGATATGAAATTATTATCAAAGCAATATCAATAAGTAATGCTTGGCATGCGTTATATCTAACGAAATAGGGAACATTTGGATTTCTTGCTAATCCAGCAAACAAAATTATGAATAATAAAAAACTGCCAAAAGGCAAAGATTTTTCAATTATTGCTATCGGGAAAGTTAGTAATAATAGTATTTTCAAAAATGAATATTTATAGAACAAATAATACCCAAAAGGTATGGATGCCTTTAATGGCAAAGTATACAAAAATACTGATGAGAGTCTCTGGAATATCTGATTCAATATATTATTGAAATTTCGTATTCATATTTTAACCTAATTTTTTGAACTTAATAAAAAGACTTACTTTCGAAAAAATCAACTTTGGCAGATTATTATTAAATATTAGATAATTGATTCAGGTTCATAATTCAAAATGCGTATCCTACATACAATGTTGAGGGTTGGAGATTTAGATAAATCCATTGATTTCTACGTCAATAGATTAGGAATGAATTTATTGCGAAAAAAGGATTATCCTCATGGAAAATTTACTTTGGCATTTGTTGGTTATGGCTCAGAAAAAGAAAACACAGTTATTGAATTAACTTATAACTGGGACAAAAAGTCTGAAGATTATGAGCTTGGAGATAAATATGGTCATATAGCTATTGGAGTAAAAGATATTCATCTAATTTGCCAAGGATTAGAAAATAATGGTTGTAAAATAACAACCAAACCTAAAACAATGAAAAACAGTACTACTGTCTTAGCTTTTGTTGAGGATCCTGATGGTTATAAAATTGAACTTATTGAAAGAGATTAAACTCAGAAGTCTTAAATTAAATAAACAAATAACCAAAATTTAAAAAGATTTAATTGTTTAATATATCGTTTTCAATTAACAAAAAATATATCTCTAAGATCATATGGGATAGATTCTGCAATTCAATTGTTATAAAAAAGATTATTTCTAAAATGATTAATTATTAAAAATTCAATTCAAAATTTTATACAATCTATATTAATTCTATTTAAATTCTGTAGACAATCTAAATAGAATTAATTATTATAGAATTATCTCATAGAGCTCATGCCTAGTAATTGGTCAAAAATAAGAGATGAATGGCTTGATAGAACCGCTGTTGCGAAAGATGATGCGAAATGGGCATTAGAATCTTTAATTAACTCTGAAGAAGAGTTGTTTGCAATAGAGCAAAAAATAAAGAATAAAGAGGAGGCTATAAGCCAGGTTAAATTTTTGAAGAAAAAGGTTAAAGAAACTATTTCCTTGAAAGAAATTAGTCTTGATGATATTGCATTAAATACTTCAAACTCAAACAAAGTACAAATCTCAGTACCTTCAAATCTTACTTATCTTTTGAAAGTTTGGGCCGCAGCAGAGGGACGTGATCTTTCGAGTGTTGCTTTTCAGTGTTTAGAAACTGGCATAAGAGAAATGAAAAGCAAAGGTTCAATACCTTCAGTAGCAGTAAATAGATATGACTCGGCCTGTCAAAAAAGGATTGCACTAGCAGAAGTAAACAATTTATTGGAGAAATACGAAATCGCACAGAATGAAATCAAATAATTATGAATAACAAAAAAATCATAAAAGGATACAAAACATTAATATCATCAAGTTTTAATGTAGATAGTTCTATTGATAAGTTCAAAGATGGAATAATTTACACTCTTTATTCTGATGAATTTAATTCACTTAAAGTTGGTTTTGCTGAAAATGATAAGGTTCTTGAAAAAAAATTATCAAGTAAGGTATTTATTTTATTGGATATGAAAAAAGGCAATAAGAAAGAACTATTTTTATTAGTAACTACTCTAAAAGAGCTTGGTATCAAATATTCAGACAATCTTTACTTTAAATACTCAAATTCTTTAATGAGACATTTATCCACTTTAGGTTGGCCTATTGGGAGATCACTTTATAAACGAAGAAAAATTAAAAAAGAACTTTTATTTGCATAAATTTAAATGTAATCGCACTCTAAAGTTTCTCTGGTATCTCTATTTGTGAATGGATTAGTACCAGAGGCACTTTCACAAAATTTCTTGACAATATCTTTTGGCAAAAAAACATTTGTGAAGTCTGCGCCTTGGATTTTTACATTTTCAAACTGTGTACTATAAGCAAATGAATCCTCTAAGTTAGTATTTGATAAATCTGTTCCATCTAAAATAGCCGAGTCTAAAGTTACTTCTCTTAAATTGGAGTTACTTAAATTAGTATCTTTCAATTTTGCTCCATAAAGAGTAGCATTTTGGAGCTCACAATCTGATAAATTTGCATCTTGTAAATCAGTCAAATAGAAAGTTGCCCCTTTTAAATCAGATCCAGAAAAATCAGCTCCTATTAAGGATTGTTTTCCATAATCCAATACAGCGAAGCTTCTAGAAGGGAAAGTTAAAACAATCATTAAAACAGTTAAAATTATAAATCTCATTTTTTGAGTAGTATTTCAATAAATTCTAACTTCTTAAGCTGAAATCTAAAAATTTATTATTTACTGAATGCTATATTTATTGAAATAACAAATCACGAACTAGGTTTTGGATATAAGTCCTTATGAAGCAATTGTTGTTGGTTCTGGAGCTACTGGAGGAATAGCAGCTCTTACATTGGCAGAGCAGGGGATAAAAGTTTTAGTAATAGAAGCGGGACCTCAAGTTAAAAGGCATGAAGCTAGTAATCATGAGCCTAAAAGTACATTAAAAAGATTATCAGGAGTTTTAACAAAAAAACATGCAAATCAATGCCAACATCCTGGTTATTGGAAAAATAATCCTGACTTATATTCAAATGAATTGAAGCATCCTTATGACTTCCCTCCAAAAAAGCCATTTCTTTGGACCCAAGGTAAACAATTTGGGGGGAGATCATTAACGTGGGGAGGTATAACATTAAGACTTTCTTCAGAAGACTTTCAACCGGCTAAAAAAGATGGATTCGGACCAAACTGGCCTATATCATACGATGAACTATCTCCTCACTATGATTTCATTGAAAATTTCTGTGGCATCTGTGGACGAAAAGATGACATTAAAGAAGTCCCAAACGGTAAATATATTGGTGAAATACCTCTTACAGAAAACGAAAATATTTTTGGCAGCAAAGTTAAATCAAAATTAAACTATCCATTTATGCAATCAAGAGGATTTGACCGTAATTCATCAGTAAAAGATAAAAAATGGCCCAAATCCTCAAGTATAGGAACCACTTTTAAAAAAGCCTTAGATACTGGGAATGTTCAAATAATTTCAAATCACTTAGTAGAGTCTTTTGAGATTAACAAGATAACAGAGCTTGCATCAAAACTAACGATCGTAAACTTAGAAAATGGACACAAAGAAGTATTAAATTGCGATTTAATTCTTCTATGCGCATCAACAATTTCAACACTCAGAATCCTACTGAACTCAGAATATAAATCGAATTCCTCAGGTTTTAAAGATAATTCTGGGAAATTAGGTAAATACCTCATGGACCATATATCTATCTGTAGATTTTTTTCAGTCCCAAAAACAAAAAACTTAGGAAAACCATTAAATAATACTCCCGATCTTTCTGGAGCAGGCAGCTTCTTTATTCCATTCGGTTCAAATTTACCAGAAATTGACGACATAAATTTCCATAGAGGTTATGGAATCTGGGGGGCAATTGATAGATTAGGAATACCTAAATTTTTACAAAAAGGCAAAAACAAATCCATTGGCTTTCTTATCGCGCATGGCGAAGTCCTTCCTAGAGAGAGAAACTCAGTTTCTCTCTCAAAAAAAACAGATGAATGGGGTATCCCAATTCCCTACATTGAATTCGAATGGAGCGAGAATGAGTTAAATATGGCGAAACATATGAAAAACACAATACGAAAATCAATAAAAGCTGCAAATGGAGAAATAAAAAATATTGATGAACTAATGAATATCCCGTTAGGGAGTATATTTACAAAAAATTTGATCGCACTTTCAGATACTCCTCCTCCTCCTGGATATTACATTCATGAAGTAGGGGGAGCACCAATGGGGATGAATGAAGAAAATAGCGTAGTTGATAAATTTAATAGATTATGGAGATGTAAGAATGTGCTTGTACTAGATGGAGCATGCTGGCCCACATCATCTTGGCAAAGCCCCACACTTACAATGATGGCTTTGAGTAGAAGAGCCTGTTTAAATATTAAAAAGACTTAGAGGGTGTAAATAATTGATTTAAATAAATTTCAGAAACAGAATTATCTGTACATCCATTTTGAACGAGAAAAGAAGCTAATGCTGAATTTATAAGCTTATATTGATCCCAAGTTGGGTTACTTAATACAAAATCTTTCATAGTGTTATAAAGAGTTTCTGAAAGCTCTGTTTCTAAAGAGACTTTAATTGATGAACATCCGACAAGTTTCTTATCAGTTAAATTTGATTGGCTGATTTGATCCATAAATCTATATTTTCTTACATCGATATAATGATATTTTTTTCTCAAAACATCAAAAAAAATCTACATGTAAACATTTCAAATTATCAAATGAGACTCATGTTATAAATTGATTTTTTAAAAAATTACTTTCTAAATAAGGAAATTGAATAGATATCAAAGAAAAGTCAACAATAATGTTGAAGTCCTGTTTTTTTTTAAAACTGCTGGGATTTCTAATCCAATGTGGATTTGGACGTGGAAAACAAGCTATAAATTGTGGAAAATCTAGCTCAAAATACTTTTAAGATTTTATATTAGGAATACTTATATACACTGAGTCTATTAAGACTTAGTCGAGAAAGAGACAGATGATTCAGTTATTTTCAACCGATTTTCTTAAGATTTGATCTTCATTAGGCAAGCGAAGCGTGACAGGTCCCAAAGGGTGTTTTGAATTGGGATAAATACTATGGTGATGATGATGATGATTATGTTCATGTTGATGAGCCTCGACATGTTCATGTTCTGGGTAATCACCTTCTCCTATGTTTGATATTCCTTGATTATGAGTTGGGATTTGATTTTGTATTTCACAAGCACCATTACATTCAGGATCACATAAATCACAGCTAATACCCAAACCCTCTACGTGGTCATGATGACTTTCTTGTACCATTCCAACTTCTTTTTCAAAGCCAAATAAATTTGATCTATATTTACAAGTAGAACAATTCATAAAATTCTTACCCTCGCTATTAAGAATCTCTCCAATCCTTTCTTCAAAAGTGTCGACCACATAAGACTGTGAAGACAAATATCTTGCATGAAAAAATGAAATATGTGGATTATTAATCGCAACTAAATCACTTTGCCTTTTTATTCTTGTGACAAGCACACCTGAAAAAAGGAAATAAGGGAAAATAATTATATTTTTATAACCAAGTCTCACAACATTTTTCAAGCCAGGTTCAACAAGTGGGAAAGTTACTCCAGAAAAAACTGTTTCCCCCCACCCTAAACCAATACCCTCTACGATCATTCTCGTAATTTTTGAAACATTGGAATTGGCATCTGGGTCAGAAGAGCCTCTACCCACAACAACTAATAATGATTCTTCAGGTTTGAGAGTATTATTTTGTTTAAATACTTCTTTTACTCTTTCGCAAGCTGCACTAATCATTAAATTGTTAATACCTAATTCTCTTCCATAAATTATTTCAATACCAGTTTTACTTGAATAATTCATAAGCAAGCTCGGTATATCATTTTTCACATGGCCAGCAGCGAAAAGCATTGCGGGTATTGCAATTACTTTTTTTATAGAATTATCTTTTAACTTGTCTAGCGCATCAACAATTGAAGGTTTAGCAAATTCCAAGAAACCATATTCAACTAAAATATTTGGATATCTATTTTGAATGAGTTTAGTTAATTCTTGAAATTCAGTAATGGCTAGTTTATTTCTACTCCCGTGTCCACAGATAAGAATCGCAACTTGATTATTTAACTTCGAATCTAAATTATCCAATATTTAATTATTACTTATACCATAATAGTAAAGATCAATATTATGTAGTGAAAAAAAATAATAATTTGCTTGAAATTCCAAATATTAACTCAAATGACGCAAAGTTAAAGAAAATAATTTATGACGTAGATGATTCCTTATTTAATAAGGAAAACTATTCTAAGGAAAAATTTGAGCACCTTTGCGTATGTAGTGGAGGTACTACCTCTAGCTGCGCGAAAAATGGTTTTACAACTCTTGATCTAAGAAAAAATCACAGTAAAATTCACCTTGATAGAGAAAGCAATTTAGTAACTATTGGAGGTGGAGTAATAATGGGGAATCTAGTAAATCATTTACAAAAACATAATCGAAGTTTTCCAATCGGACTTTCTAAACTCCCTGGGGCAGGCTATATACTTACTGGTGGAGTAAGCCCACTTAGTAGAGCCTACGGATTAGCCATTGATAATATTGAATCAATTAAAGGGTTCTTGGGTAATGGTACATTTATCTCTTTAAGAAAAAATCAAATAAATCCAAAAGAACAATTGATTTGGGAAGCGATTAAAGGCGCAGCACCCTTCTTCTCAATCATTACCGAAATAGAACTTAAAACTTTCCAATCTAATCCAATTAAGGTCATAGAGGGATTTGTAAATCTAAATGAACTTTCAGAAATAATACAATTATCAGAAGAATTTCCAGAAAATATTAGTCTTCAATGGATTTATGCCCAAAAAATTTATATATATGTATTTGCTGAACTCAAAAATAATTTAGAGGATAAAAGAACAGAAGAATACTTAATGCCTCTAGACAAATTTCCCGCTCTAGAAAAAAAACTATATGAGGACTTTAACAAAATAAATTTCTTCCCAAAGGAATTGAATTTATATGAGCTGAATGCAAATAACCATTCTGAGGTAATTAGTCTTCTTGGAGAAGATTTAAAAAATGATATCCCAATTTTTATAGAATGTTTGAATGAAATAATGGACAATAAACCTAATGATTCCTGTTATATTGCTTCTCAACAACTAGGTTGCAAAACTAAAAAGTTAAATCATGGCTCAAGTTTTTTTGTTCATAGAAAAAGTACTTGGAAACCATGGATTTATGCATCATGGAAAAAAAATGATCTTCAAGAAAAAAAAGTTGTTTTGGACTGGATTTATAAATCATGGAATAAGTTAAAAAGGTTTTTCCCAAATATTCACTTGGCCCAATTGCATAATCATTTACATTCTCATGAGGAAGAACTTACCTTAGCTTTTGGAAATAGAATGAATGAATTAAAAACTTTAAAGAATATTTTTGACCCACAAGGTATTTTACCTCCTTTATGAGTTAACTTCTTAATTATAAAGAAACGTACAATGTCAAATTTCTCAAGATATTTATCAAAAAATTGGTTAAATGATCCAAAGTCAAATATTCTCTCTGGCTTAGTTGTTGCTTTTGCAATGATCCCAGAAGCAATTGCTTTTTCAGGTATAGCTGGTGTAGACCCTAAAGTTGGCCTTTTTGGTGCATTTTGTTTATCAATAACAATTGCGATTGTTGGAGGAAGAAGGGGGATGATCACTTCAGCTACAGGTTCAACAGCTCTTTTGATGACCGGACTTGTTGCTTATGGAGAATCACAAGCTCCTGGGTTAGGAGTCCCGTATCTAATTGCAGCAGGAATATTAACTGGAATTTTCCAAATTCTTTGGGGATATTTAAGACTTGCCTACCAAATGCGATTCGTGCCAACAGGAGTATTAAGTGGATTTGTAAATGCACTAGCACTTTTAATATTTCAAGCTCAACTACCTCAGTTGGGAATAGGAATCAAAGAATCAAAAGGATTAGTTGAACAAACTTTTAGTCAATATCCAATTAATTCTCAGATTCCAGTAGTTTGGATCCTCGTAATCCTAGGATTAATAATTATCTATGGGCTTCCAAAAATTACAAAAGTAGTCCCATCGCAACTTATCGCAATAGTAGTAATTACTCTTATAAGCATATTCTTTAATCTAGATGTCCCAACAGTTAGCGATTTGGGCAAATTACCTGATGGATTGCCAAGTATTTCTCTGCCTTTTGGATCAATAGAAAATGGGAAAGTACCTTTTAATTTTGAAACACTAGGTATAATTTTACCGACCTCACTTGCAATATCTCTTGTGGGTTTAATGGAAACCTTTTTAACTCAGGACATTTTAGACGATGTAACTGATACAAGTTCTAATAAAAATAAAGAGGCAAGAGGACAGGGAATCGCAAATATTGTGGCATCTTTATTTGGTGGAATGGCAGGATGTGCCTTGGTTGGGCAATCTGTAATGAATACTGAAAATGGTGGCAAATCAAGACTATCAACCCTTTCTTCAGGTATATCTCTCCTAATTATGATCATCCTCTTGAAGTCTTGGATTGGAGCAATCCCAATGGCTGCTCTAGTAGCAATCATGATAACAATCGCAATAAGTACGGCAGATATAAATGGATTAAAAAATATTAGAAAGATACCTAGAAGCGATACTGCAGTCATGCTTATGACTTTTGCAGTTACTATGCTTACAAAACCTCATAATCTTGCACTTGGAGTTATTTCTGGAGTTGCATTAGCTGCAATTCTTTTCAGTAGAAAAGTAGCAAAAGTTATAACTGTCTCAAGAGTTAAAGAAAATAATTTGACTGCCTACAAAGTAAAAGGACAATTATTTTTTGTAAGTAAAATTTATTTTTTACAAGGATTTGAAATTCATGACCATCCAGAAAATATTGTAATTGATATGTCTTTAGCTCATATTTGGGATCAAAGTGGCGTTATTGCTCTTGAGCAAATTATTAGAAAATTCCAGAATGGTGGTTCTAAAGTTGAAATTGTAGGATTAAATAAAGAAAGTCTTAACTTATTTGAGAGACTAAGTGGTACTGAAAGCGCTCATTAAAAAGAGTTAATTAAGACTAACTTGTTGATAACAAAACCAAAGCCATTGCTGAAAAAGCAAATTCCTATGTGATCTCCAAGCAGTTTTTGAACTATTTAGATCAAAATTTTCAGGAGGAGGAACATCTCCCTTTTCTTTATCTCTTTCAATTTCACTAAAAATTCTATTCACAGTATATTCAGGATGACCTAAATGCATAAGTTGTTTTTGATCATAAGATTCAAATATTGAATATCCTACTTTTTCTCCATAAGCCAGCAAATTCAATTTCCCTTCTTTTTGAGCCTTCTCCATCTCCAAATCTGGTAATCCTGCAAATCTACTTTGAGGACAAATAAATTCATCATCTTGTGTACCCATCAAAGGATGGCTAGGGACAAGACTTTTTAAAGGGAATACCCCAAATAATTTCCTATCAAAAACTTTCTTATCTACCCCTGCCAAATAAGCCAGCGCAAAGCCAGCCCAACATAATCCAAGAGTACTCGCACAAGAATTTCTAGCTTCATTTACAATTTTCACAAATTCATCCCAATACTTCACATCCTCAAAGGCTAAATGCTCAATAGGTGCTCCAGTAATAATGATTCCATCTAAAGGTTCTGGATTATTTGCTTCTTCCCAAGTTATATATAGATTATTTAGATGATTAAGATCCCATGTTTTATAAGAGTGAGTTTTAAGCTTTATCCAAACTGGCTCTATTTGTAGAGGAGATAAACCAAGTGGATGTAGTAAGTTAAATTCATACTGCTTGCCAAGAGGCATGATATTCAAAATACCAATTCTAAGAGGACGAATATCCTGTCTTTTTGCCAATTCTGGTTCGATCCAAGATATATGATTTTTCTCAACATCACTAATCTTGTGATAGTTACTAGGAATTATTAAAGCCAATAAATCTTCTTTCCTATATGATTTGTGAAAGTGCTTGTTCAAAATCTGCTTTTATATCATCAATATGCTCAATTCCTACAGAAACTCTTACCATCGTGGGAGTAACACCTGCAGATAATTGTTCTTCTTCAGATAATTGCTGATGAGTTGTTGAAGCCGGATGAATTACTAAAGTTTTTGAATCACCCACGTTAGCGAGGTGACTCGCTAATCTCAAGGAATCAATAAATTTTACTGCATTCTCATAACCTCCATTAAGAGAGAACATAAGCATGCAACCCATTCCCCTTCCAGTAGTATATTTTTTGGCACTTGAATAATATGGGTCAGATTCCAGGCCAGGATAATTAACGCTACTTACATTAGAATTAGAATCCAACCATTTTGCTAATGCAAGAGCATTAGAAGTTTGCCTTTCTATCCTTAAACTTAGAGTTTCCAAACCCTGCAATAATAAGAATGAATTAAAAGGACTTTGAGCTGAACCCCAATCTCTCAGGCATTCAAGTCTTGCTCTTAAGGCAAAAGCTATATTTCTATTATCAGGTACTCCCAAAGATTTGCAGATATCACTACCGAAACCAAAAGCCTCCCAATGAACGAGACCATGATAAGCAGCGCTTGGCTCACTCATTAGTGGGAATTTACCATTTCCCCAATCAAAGGTTCCGGCATCAACAATAACCCCTCCGATACTTGTTCCATGTCCACCGATCCATTTTGTTGCACTTTCCACCACAACATCGGCTCCAAAATCAATTGGCCTTATTAAAGCACCACCAGCACCAAGGGTATTATCCACTATTAAAGGAATTCCATTTTCCTTCGCCAAAGCAGAGAGTCCCTCAAAATCTGGGATGTTGAATCGAGGATTTCCCATTGATTCGACATATATTGCTTTGGTTTTATCATCAATCTTATTTCTAAAGCTTTCGATACTATCGCCATCTGCAAATTTAACTTCTATTCCTAATCTTGGAAATTGTACTTTAAATTGATTGTAGGTACCACCATATAGAAAAGAAGTAGAGACGAAATTATCCCCTGCTGTCATGCAGTTCACGATTGCCAGGAATTGAGCAGCTTGACCTGAGGATGTTGCAAGTGCTGCCATACCTCCCTCCAAAGCTGCCATCCTTTTTTCGAAGACATCTGTGGTGGGGTTCATAAGTCGAGTATAAATATTTCCAAATTCTTTTAATCCAAAAAGATTCGCGCCATGCTCGGCATTATCAAAGACATAGGAACTAGTTTGATAAATGGGTACTGCTCTAGAATTTGTAGTTGGATCAGGCACTTGACCTGCATGTAACTGAAGAGTCTCGAACTTTTGGTTGCTCAAAATTTTTAAATAATCCTACTATCTATTTAACTTAAAAAAGTCCCAAAAAAAAACAAAAAATAGATAAATATTTATAAATCCTTTTTTAATGAAGGGTAATTGTCTTTCATATATAAACTCAAATCCTCTTTTATCGTAGATCTAAGTTTCTCAATATTTGCAGAATCTATTATTGGAAAAGTTTTATTAGCTTCAGGATCTTTTTCAGTAATTGATTTCCAATTCTTACCAACATTTTTTTCAGAGTTGTTCAAAGCATCATCAAAATTGAAAACCTTATCGTTATTATTAGCGTCGAATTCGCTAAAAGCTTTATTTATTAGCTCCTTTCTATTTTTAAATAGATTCTTGGCTTTTAAAGTATCTGGAAGACCCATAACTGGTTGTAATTCCTTGAGAAGTTTTATTTCCTCTTCAATTAAGAGTGTCCAAACACCATGTTTATTTTTTGGAAGATTAGAATTAATAAAAATATTAATTTCATCTAGGTAAAAATTTAACCATAAATAATATGATTTTTCTTCAATAGTTTTTTTAACTGATATCTTTTTATTTTGGATCTTTGGGAGTAACTTTTCAGCTTTCTTTAAAAACTGTCTGTCTTCTCTTTCTAAATTTATTAATCCCCATCTTTGACTGTAGTCCCATAAATCTTCGTATCTTGTTAAATCTTCTTGATTCCAACCAAGAGCTTTCAGTTCATGAGAACGATGTGATAATTCCTTTTTCAAAAAAACCTTTTAAAACCTTAATAATTCTAACCCCGCAATCAAGATTAGTAAATAAATGAAGAACTTAGCTTTATAGTAAATTAAATAAATAATCAATTGTCAAAATAATTATTGATAATTTTCAATACATTGATATAGCTTGGATATTTTTTAGAAATTTGATTACTATAGTTATCTTGTTTTATATCATTTTCCTCTTTGTTAATAAATAATTTCTTGTAAAGATTTTCGATATCATTATAAAGATAATCTCCTTTTAATTTTTCATTTAGTTCTAAAGATAATTCAGATTTCACAGATTCTTGGCAAAAATTAGTGATCTCTTCTGAACTAATTAAAACCTTATAAATTTCTTTTTTTTCTTCTGAGTTAGCATTAAAGCATAAATAAATAAGATTAATCATTGAACAATTATTATTTTTGATTTTGAATTCTTTATAAATGTCTGGCCAAAATTTTAAAGATTTTAGACCTTCTAAACCTCCTTGACTGAGAGAGTATTTATTACACCAATTTACAAATTCTGAGACATCTTTTGGACATCTATTGAGTTGCAAAAGCATATCTGATAAAACTTGTCCTGCTTGGAAATTCCTTGTTGGTTTTCCCTCAGTTGGTAGAGTCATACTCCCTAAGACATCAGCCTTAACAGCATTTAATTGAGAAAAAGTATAATCTCCTTTTTCACAAAATTTATCATTAATTATTTCCTTTGCACTAATTATTTCTTCACCATAACCAAGTTCTTTTAATGAAAGATATTTATTTTCTAATTTATTTACTTTTCTAACTTGTAATGATACTGATGCGGCCTGATCTAAACATTGAGTTAACAAAATCGTATTAATGCTAGGCAGCATTCCTGGCTTATCGGAATGAAAGTTATTTACAAAACCTGCAAATATGGATGAGATATTTTTTATAGATTTTATATATTGACATTCAATATTGTGAACTCCAGGAGAAACTTGAATTTTCGGGGACAATTGATTCAAGATGCGAGCTCCTATTAAAGCAGTTAGGGCATCAGGATGGCAGAAATTTGCAGTAAAACTATCATTAGGATTTCGTAAAGCTCCGTGACGATGAAATCCTGTAAAAAAAGCTAAATTTGGATATTTATTACAGAGAATAAAAGGGTTTTTACTTTTATTGTCAACGCAAAAAGAACCTACGAGACAACCAAGAACCACATTTTCTCTTTTTAAAGTTTTTCTGAGTTCTAAAGCATGTTTAACATCATCTTTTATATGATTACTATTTGAAGCTAGAATAACTATCTCACATTCCAAGAGGAGATCTTTTAGATCAAAAGACTTTCTTTTCCCCTCTGAAGAATAATGTCCCATCCTCTTAATCTTTTCAATAATCTTATTATCCATATCAGAAAGAACATCATTTGTGAAAGCACCTAACAAATCTCTATCTTCTCTAGGCGCTAAGAGAATATTATTTGATTTTCCATGCATAGCACAGTTGTATGCTAGTGATGCAGGATATAAACCAACACTGTAGAATCCAACTTTGCTGTTCTCTAAATCCTCAATCAATGAATAAAAATATTTTTCATCATTTATGTTTTCTATGAAATTATTCTTCATTTTTGAAATTCTTGATAATTTTTTTAATTTCGTACCCTTAACAACATTTTTCTACATTAAAGCAATTTTTGACCATAGCAAATTATTTATTGTAAATATTGAATTTTTTAATTTATAATTTTTTTAAAAAAGAAATTTAATAAAAAGAGAAATAATTATAAATATGGAATATATGGCAAATAATTTGAAGTTACAAAAACAATTAATTTCTTCTAAAAATATCTTAATTATTCAAGATATTGACGGAGTTTGTATCCCTTTAGTTAAAGATCCAATAACTAGAAAGTTAGAATCAAAATATATCTATGCAGTAAAAAAATTTGCTGAGGAATTCTTTGTATTAACTTGCGGGGAACATGAGGGGCCAAGAGGGGTTAACAGAATAATAGAAAGGAGTTTAAGAAGCACTACTGAGCCTAAAGACAAAGAACTATATTTAAGAGGTTTAGCAGCCTGTGGAGTAGAGTATCAAGACAACAAAGGTGAAATAAGTTTTGAGGGAGTTTCAAAAAAAGAAATAAATTTTTTATCCCAAGTACCTAGTTTAATAAGACCAAAATTTAATTTTATAGTTAAGAATATTTTTCCTGAACTTAGCCAAGAAGATATCAATTTTCACGCAGTAAAATCAATCTGTGAAACACGCTTCTCGCCAACGATTAATTTCAATAGTCTATTTGATTTAGTTCACAAGGATTCTGATAAAACAAAGCTTATTCAAATTAGTTTTGAAAAAATGATGAATGAAATCATCTTAAAAGCTGAATCAGAAGGCCTCAAAAACTCATTTTTCCTTCATATTTCACCAAATTTAGGTAATAAAAATGGTAGAGAAACAATTAAACTTTCCTCTAAAGATGATATTGGATCAACAGACATACAATTACTTATTAAAGGAGCAGTTAAAGATTCTGGAGTTTTATTTCTTTTAAATAAATTTATTGCGGATAAAACTGGTAAGGCTCCTTTTGGCAGTAATTTTAATTTTAGAAACTCTCCAAATTCTATTAAGGAAAAAATTGATTTATGCAAAAGAACTATTCAAAAAGAAGATATGCCTTTGATTGTAGGAGTTGGTGACACAGTAACCTCAAAAAAAAATAATGGTAAGAAAAATTATTTAAGAGGAGGAAGTGACAGGTCTTTTTTAGAATTTATACAAATATTAGGTAATGAATTTGGGATAAATAATAAAATAATTTTTGTAGATAGTAGTTCTGGTGAAGTTGAACGACCTTCTACAAAAAAAACTGGTCTAAAAGGCATCAGCGATATTGATGATGATTTAAAATTTGATATAGTTTTTAAAAATGGTCCCAAAGAATACATTAGTTGGTTCATTGAACTTGCTTATAAGAGATCAAACTTTAAAAAAAATAGTTGATTTTTTAATTTTCGAATAACAATTTATATAAATTGTATATATGAAAGAAAAATTCCCCTCAATATATAAAGAACCTATTGAAACATTGCAAATTAATATAGGTTATAAATGCAACCAGGCTTGTAAGCATTGTCATGTCAATTCAAGTCCCTTAAGGACAGAAAAGATGTCAAATGAAATCATATCTCTTATTCCAAAAATAATTGAAAAATACAAAATCAAAACTTTAGATATTACCGGTGGCGCGCCAGAACTGCACCCAGAGTTTAAAAACCTTATAACTAGTTTGAGCACAAAAAAAGTTGATATTATTGACAGGTGTAATTTGACAATTTTCTTTGAAGAAGGTTATGAAGATCTTCCTAAATTTCTTGCAAAGAATAATGTCATAGTTACGGCTTCGCTACCATGTTACGAAAAAAATAATGTTGAGTTTCAGAGGGGTTTTGGGGTCTTTGAAAAAAGTATTAATGCTATAAAAATTCTTAATGATTTAGGCTATGGAAAGAAAGAAAATGGATTGCAATTAAATCTTGTTTACAATCCTGTAAGCCCAATTCTTCCCCCCTCTCAGAAAATATTGGAACAAGATTATAAAAAAATACTATACGAAAAATATAATATCGTTTTTAATAACTTATATACAATAACTAATATGCCAATAAATAGATATGAAGAATCTCTAAGAAGAGAGGGGAAACTAAATACTTATTACAAATTACTAAAAGAAAATTTTAATGAAAATAATTTAGAAAATCTTATGTGCAAAAAAACTATTAGTGTAAATTGGCTTGGAGAAATTTATGATTGTGACTTTAATCAACAGATAAATTTCCGAGAGAATATAGGGCCAAAGACACTTTTTGATCTATTGGATGAGTCATTTACTTTTGACTACAGGGTAGCTGTAAAAGAACATTGTTTTGCTTGTACTGCTGGTGCAGGATCGAGTTGCGGAGGGATTTTAAGTTAAAATATGCTAAACGCAATTAGGACATATAGCTCTTACGTTTAAAGAGGATTCAATTAGTTTGAACCCATTAATTTTTGCTGCAACTTTGCCTGCTTCTAAAACTTCGTCATTTTCGAATTCTTCTGTTCTACCACACCTAATACAAATTAAATGATGGTGATCAGGCGTGTCATTACTAAGCAACTCATATCTGTGTCCGCCCTCACTGAGTTCTAATTCATGAAGCAAACCCATCTGTACTAAAAGTCTTAAAGTTCTATAAATTGTTGCAAGTGAAACTTTTGAGCTTGATTTAACTAACTTTTCATGTACCTCTTCAGCACTAAGATGCTTTCCAGAACCAATATTTTCAAATAGATTAAGAACCTTAAGCCTTTGAGGAGTCAACCTCTTCCCATCTTTATGTAAACCGTCTCCAAGAGGAGATGTGATGACATTGTATTGAGAGGATAATGACAACAATTAACCCAAGACTATTCTCAATAATAACTCTAGATGAGAGTAAAACAACTTTTTGATTGAAAATGTTTACTAAAGTTGTGCAAAATACTATGTTGAATATATCTTTAAATACAAATGATGAAGGGGTATGAAAAATCTTCTGGCCAACTATCACCAAAAGTGAATGCTTTACTAATCATAGATGTTCAGGAAAAAATTTTAAGATCAATATTTAAAAAGGATTCAATAGCCAAAAACATCAAAAAGCTAATAGAGGCCTACCAAATTTTAGAAGAAAACATTTTTTTATCTGAACAGAACCCATTCAAATTGGGTGCAACGATACCTGAATTATTGCCCAAAAATGGATTTAAAAAAATTGAGAAAATGGAATTTAGCTTAGCAAACATACAAGAATTTTTAGAAGAACTTAAAAATAAGAAAATTACAAATTTGATAGTTTGTGGTATCGAAACGCATATTTGTATTCAACAAACAGTCTTAGATTGTTTACAAAAAGGATTTGAAGTTATTCTCGTATCAGATGCTATGAGCAGTCGAAATAGGGTAGATCATGAAATAGCATTGCAAAGAATGATTCAGAAGGGGGCGATCTTAACTACTACTGAATCAATAATTTTTGAATTATGCAGAACTGCGGATAGAAAAGAATTCAAAGAAATTAGAAATATAATAATTAGATAAAGAAAATTAAGACTGGTTTGTTATCTAGAGATAATTTAAAATTTTATCAAAGATAAATTTTTAAGTTCTATTTGAATATGAAATTAATTACTGAAAACTTCCTTCTGGCAATATCTATATTTTTTATTGGAATTTTATTGTCGATAATAATTTCTAAACTTTCAAAAATATTCTTCAAAAAGATTTCCAAACGTACAAAAACAAATTTTGATGATTTTATTTTTGAAGTCATCTCTGGAATTATTAAACCTATAGGTTTTCTCCTCTCATTTTATTTTTCTATTGACTATTTTTTTGCTGATGAAATAACTTTTATCTCTGTATTATTGAATATTCTGAAATTATTTGTATTGATAATAATTATAAAAGCTCTCAACAAAGTTTTAATCAGATCTTTAACAGAATCGACATCGAAAATTGATGATTCCTCAATCAATTCAATGATATCTTCACTTACCCCTTTAATAAAAGCATTAACATGGACTATTGGTTCAATATTTTTCTTACAAAATATAGGTGTTCAAATGACTGCTATTTGGGCTTTACTCAGTGCAGGAGGTATTGGAGCAGGATTAGCTTTGAAAGATCCAGTTCAGGAGTTTTTTGAATACATTACAATTTTGCTTGATAAACCTTTCCAAAAAGGTGAGTTTATAAAATCTGATGGCGTCCTTGGGATGGTTGAGAGGGTCGGAGTAAGATCCTCAAGAATAAGAAGTATCAATGGAGAAGTAATAGTAATGAGCAACAGTGCCCTTACAAATGGAATAATTTCAAATTACGCACAAATGGAAAAAAGAAGGTTAGTGCATAAATTAGGAGTTGTATATGAAACCTCTCCAAAACTTATGAAATTGATTCCAATAATAATAAAAAAAATAGTTGAAGAGACAAAAGATGCGTCTTTTGATAGATGTCATTTTACAGATTTTGGCGACTTCAGTCTTAATTTCGAACTTGTTTATTACATACCAACAAATAATTATCTTGCTGCGATGGAAGCTCAACAATCTATAAATTTAAAAATAATTGAGGAATTCGCAGTTAATAATATTGAGTTTGCATTCCCAACACAAACCTTAAATATTGAAAGAGACAAAGCCAAATGATCTACAAATCTCTTCACTTAAAATCCAGAGTTTTGAAGCCAACTCAGAATTATTTGCCTCATCACTAACCTTACTTTCAACTAATTTATGTTTTTTAAAAGATATAAGTTTATTACTTAAATGAACGTAACCAATATTATTTAAATTGGAATCAAAAACAATTTCAGAAAGTATCTTACCAGCATTTTCAATACTTTCAGATATTCCTAAAACATTTTTTGCAGCTTTAGAAAAAATTAAATATCCAAAAAGATTAAAACGTTTACTATATCTAAAAAAACCGGAATCATCATTTGGTATTACTAGACCAGGAGCCCAAGTAATTACAGAAATTTTACTGGAGGAAATTTTCAATTTTTTTTCAAGTTCTTTAGCAAACAAAATATTACATAACTTACTATTTTTATAAGCTTCATCAGCGTTAAAATTTAAAAATTGCCCAGTTACTTTTTTTCTAAAATCAACTAGTTTATTAAGTCCCGCTTTCTTTCCTACATTGCCACCTGAACTTTTGGGGTCGTGAACATCTGATGATGTAATAATGATTCTAGATTCTTCTTTATCTCTAACAAAATCTTTTAGGATATTCACCAAGTAAAAATGTGCAAGATGATTTACCGCAAAAGTTAGTTCTATGCATTGTTTTGATACTTTAGGGTAAAAAGAGCCTATATATTGTAATCCTGCATTTAAAACAATTACATCTAAAAATATCTTTTTAGTAATAAAGTAATCTTTAATTTTTTTAATATTCTCTAGATCAGAAAGATCACAATTTTCAAGAATATTTAAATATTTACTGAGGTAATTTTTATCAAAATATTTCTCAATTATTTTGAGAAATTCATTCTTTCTTAATTCAGATTTTATTACAATGTATAAATTATTTTTCGTCTTTAGTAAATTAATGATGGCAAAAAGCCCTATACCCGAATTACCTCCAGTAATTAAAATATTTTTATTTTTAATCATTTAACTTGCTATATTTTTTTTATGATAAAAAAATAAATAAGGTTTTTTTTATTTTGTAATCTTATAAATTATTGTTAAAACACTGAAAACTTAGTCACTAGTAATTGAGTAATTTGATTATTATTAATCTACTCTCATTACAAGTATTGGATGGAATATAAAAACACAATCGCAGAAATTATACTTTGTTCCATAAATTTCTTTAATCGTAAGATTTATATTTAATGTCAAAAGAAAGCATGCCAGATGTTCTTGTTTTGGGTGCAGGGCCTGCAGGTATGGCAATTGCATCAGCTTTAGGTAAGGAAAAATTAGATGTTGAAGTGCTTTCTCCAAATGGACCCGATGAACCTTGGCCAAACACATATGGCATTTGGGGGAAAGAAGTTGATCAACTCGGGCTTCAGGATTTACTTGAATATAGATGGAAGAATACTGTAAGTTTTTTTGGGCATGGCGCTTTAGAAGAACAGGACGACGAAAATAAAGCCACGGAACATTCACTAGATTATGGACTATTTGATAAGAAGAAACTCCACAATTATTGGTTTAATGAATGCAATAAGTCTCTTATTAAATGGCATCAAGGTTTTGCAAATAAAATACTTTTTGAAAAATACAAAAGTACAGTAACTACAAAAGATGGCAAGAATTACTCTGCAAGATTAGTAGTAGATGCGACAGGATATGATCCCATTTTTCTTAAATTAAAATCGTGTGGTCCTCTAGCCGTCCAAACTTGTTATGGGATAGTAGGTAATTTTAGTAAGCCTCCACTTAAGAAAGGGCAGTTTGTATTAATGGACTATAGAAATGACCATCTTAACGATGAGCAAAAAAAAGAACCGCCCACTTTTCTTTATGCCATGGATATGGGGGATGGAAAATATTTTCTTGAAGAGACATCTCTTGGTTTAGTAAATCCTCTAACAATGGAAAGTTTAAAAGAGAGACTAGAGAAGAGGCTTTCTTATCGAAATATATCAATTACAAGCATGCAACATGAAGAGCTTGGCTTATTTCTCCCTATGAATATGGCAATCCCAGATTTTAAACAACAAATACTTGGATTTGGTGGTGCTGCTTCAATGGTACATCCTGCGTCTGGATATTTAATTGGTAATGTCTTAAGAAGAGCTCCACTTGTCGCTAGGGCAGTCTCACAAGCAATTAAAAACAAAAATCTAAGTACCTATCATATTGCTAGAAAAGGTTGGGAAACTTTATGGTCAAAAGAATTAATTAGGAAGAAATCACTTTACCAATTTGGATTAGAAAAACTCATGAGGTTTGACGAGAAACTATTGAGAGAATTTTTTGGCAGTTTTTTCCAACTACCTAAAAATCAATGGTATGGTTTTCTAACTGATACTCTTTCCTTAAAAGAGATTGTATATGCGATGTGTGTAATGTTTATAAAGGCTCCATGGAGTGTAAAGAAAGGTCTTATGATTATGCATGGTAGAGAATTTAAAATGTTACTCAGGATAATATTTCCAAATATATAGTTTAAAAATGAGAACCATACTAATAAGTGGAGCCAGTAGAGGTATTGGACTAAATATTGCACATAAAGAATTAAAAGAAGGCAATAGAATTAGCGTTGGCATAAGAGATTTAGAATCATTAAAAGCAAGCGCTATCGATCCAAGTAAATGGCCAGAAGGGAGAATTATAATCAACCAATATGATGCATTAAAAAAAATTACAGCTGAAAATTGGATAAAAAATACCTTAGATAAATTTGGAGGATTTGATTCAGTAGTAAATTGTTCTGGAGTATTATCGAAAGTTCCATTCTTATACAAAGATGGTGATGAAGAAGATATTTTAAATACACTAAATATCAATTTTTTGGCAATTTGGAATTTATGTAGGCTTTCTTGGGATCATTTATGTACCTCAGGCAGAGGAAGGATTATTGTTTTAGTTTCAATGAGTGGGAAAAGATCTAAAGGCGATTTAGCAGCTTATTCTTCTTCAAAGTTTGCTTTGATGGGATTATGCCAAACGATGAAAAATAAAGGTTGGGATAAAAATATAAGGGTTTCAGCAATTTGCCCAAGCTGGGTTAATACAAAAATGGCCCAAAATATCTCTTCCCTAGACAAATCAAGCATGACACAGCCTGAGGATATTGCTGAAATATGCTCAACGATTCTGAAGTTGCCTACCCAATCAGTACCATTTGAAATAGCCTTAAATTGTAATTATGAGATTTAACCTAATTTGAAAATCAAGTAAGCCATTGAGAGCATTGCAATTGCAATAAATAAACCTTTTATTCGATTAGTTAACAATGAAAAAAGAGATAAATCTTCAGAAAAGTATCCCCCAAAACTACCTGTAATAAATAATACAACCATTGGAAGAGAGGCCATTCCAAAAGAATATGATACAGCTTTTACAAATCCAAAATTTAAATAATTAAAAATAAAGGAACTTAATGAAAACAATAAAAAAGATGCAAATAGAGTAATGGAAACTTCAGCATCTAAAGTGTGAGGTAAGCTTCCCTTTAATTCAAATTGCTTTTTGCATTCTCTAATTTGTCTTTTAGAAAGCTTTAAATAACCTGTTTCAGGGATTCTTTCGGACTTATATTTTCTTAGTAATCTTGCTTCAAGAGTTTCTGGCTCCTTTGTCATAATTGATGTTAATAATTCATCTGGTTTTAATTTCTTAATTTTCTTTTCAAGATTATCCGTTTTCCCAATTCTATATAGGTCTCCCACTCTAATAAGGTAAACATATCCCGACATTTGCGTTGTAAAATTGATACTGTTCCTATTTAGATAATACTAAAAGAATCAGAGAAATTAAAAGTTTTTACAAAATGACAAACGATATTTTATATTCATTTCGAAGATGTCCATATGCAATTCGTGCTCGATGGGCTCTATTAATTTGTGAAATAAAAGTAGAGATAAGAGAAATTGATTTAAAAAATAAACCTCTTGATTTTCTTAATAAATCAAAGACAAAAACCGTTCCAATACTTATTAAAAAAGATAGTGAAGTTATTGAAGAAAGTCTTGAAATAATCCTATGGGCACTCTCAGAATCAAAAAGGGGAAACATTAAATTAATTTATTTACCTGATAATAAAAAGAAAGATATTTTTGAAATAATTAATGAAAACGATAACGAATTCAAATATCACTTAGATCGATTTAAATATTCGACAAGATATCACGATATTAATGAAGAATTTCATTTCACAAATGCGATTAAATTTATCAAGAGGTGTAATGAGCTACTTGCAGAAAACAAATACTTTTTTGGAGATAACCCCACAATCGCTGATTGGTCTATTTGGCCTTTTATAAGACAATTTAGAATCGCTTGTGAAAGTCAAAAAAGGAGAGATTATTTTGAACCCTCAATAAAAAACTGGCTGGATTCTTTTGAAAATAATGGAAAATTTAAATCCTTAATGTATAAGTACGAATTATGGGAACCAAATTCTAGAAAGAATTATTTTCCTTCAAATTAGCTTTCTAATAACTTCCTTTTCTCAATTATCCGTGCTAACTCCAAAAAATATCCTGCAGTTCTAAATTTACCAATATTCTTTTCTTTAAAATCAAGGTCGCTTCTTATTTCAGCAGTCTCAGCCATAAGTAAATCCAAATCATTTGATCCAAGACTATATAATTCTCCGAGTTCGATTTCCCTCCCAAGTAAATGACTCCTAAACCACTTCCCTTTATTTTCTTGAGGCGGAATATCGTAGGATGCAAATGACATTTAAAAAATAAAAATAATTATAAGAATATTCTAGAGTTATTAAAGAGATTTTTTCAATTCTCCTTTATTAAAAATATATGCAATAAGAAGAATTACAAATGTAATTACAGCACAAATTTCTGTCCAATAATCTATTCCAATTTTTGCAATCATCAAAGGGGCCAAAACTGTGAAAAATCCACCTGATAGAACTAATTGTGCGAAAAGCTGTTTTGATGTAAAAATTGGGAGAGTTCTAGAAATATTTTTGGGATCTGCAAGCCTTAAGAGAAGTAATCCTGAAGCAACTACACCTGTAGAGTTTCCAAACTCTATCAAACTTTTTTCAAACCAGTAATCATCAAATATAAAGTATGCAAAATAAGCAATACAAATTAAATTCCAAAGTAACCCAAAAATAGTAAAAACTAAGATTATTTTCCAATTTTCAAAAACAATAGAAATATCTAAGCTTGCCATAGCCGAAAAAATCAATAGATCAGTAGATAAAATCCCAATCTCTCTTTGCAAAATATTTGAAATAAATTCTGTATTTTTGGTTTTCTCTAAAATATATCTAATTAGGAGCGAACCTATTAGAATAAAGGGGAATACTGGAAGCGAAAAAATAATTTCTCTAGAAAAGTCACCAAAAGGATTCGAGATATATTTCAAAAATTTAAGTAATAAAACACCAAAAGAAATTGCCAAACCAGAGAATCCAAGATTTATTATCAAAATTCTTAAATCCGCAAAAATTCCTATCTTTGTATTTTCTTTTTGATTATCTATTTTTTCGGAAATTTCCTCTGTATCTGAAATACCAAAAGTCCTTCCAAGGAAAATAAAAATGCTGCCCAATAATGAAGATGATAAAAGACCCATTGTTGCCATAGCCAGACCGAGATCTAAACCATTTGGGAAACCTAATCTATTAAAACTCTCTCCGATGATTGATGCGGCTCCATGCCCCCCCTCAAAACCAACCTCGATCAAACATCCCATTAGAGGATTAGTTTCCATAGTTGGGGGCAAAAAATATTTAACAACTAAACCACCAACGAAAAATTGTCCGAAACCTAGGGAAAGAGCAAGCAAAAATTGATTAAAAATAGGTTTAACTAAACCACTTATATTTGGGATAGGTCTGCCCATCATTAAAGTTGCGAAAACTAATGATAAAAGAGGAGTAGGAAAATTACTCCAAACATTAATTGTTTCTTTGGGCAAGAAGTGTATCGCTCCAAATGGACCTATAGATATACCTAAAATTCCTGATATTACTGCTATTGGCAGTCCAAATCTCTCGAGCTGAACAGCCAGTTTTAATCTCCTCCCAAAAATCAAGAAAAAAATTATAATTAAAAATCCCAAAAAACTTATATATATAGAATTTGAAAAAATATTTTTATCCTGTAGAGAAATAATATTCAATGACTTCAATAACATATACTAATAAATCTAAATTAATAAACAAAATTTTTCAAATAAAAAAGGCTCCGGTTAGAGGAGCCTTTTGATATTAATAAAGAAATTTAGGAATTAATCCTTAAGTGTAACTGTTGCGCTATCAATATTACTAATAGCATTTGTAACTCTCTTAAAGTCAAAGCCTAAAGCTCTTAAAGCGTGCCATAGGTGACCTTGAATAAAGAAAAATCCAAAGTAGTAGTGAACATTAGCTAACCAAGCTCTTGAGGTATAAGTACCATCAGGGAGGTCAACAGTATCAATCCAATAAGGAGAAATACTAAACTTTAATTCAAGTGGTTCACCAAAAAACTCAACTGGATAAACAGTTGTATTAGATGCACTCCAGAAAGCAGCAATAATTGCCATCCAACCTATACCTGCCAAGGACCATGAAAGTACCGCTTCTGCAGATAAAAGACCCTTACCTTTGAATTTGGTAAATTCACCAACTTGCTTGGTTGCAATATGCCAGGAGCCACCTGTTATTAAAACAAATGCTAAGAAAGCATGGCCTCCCATGACATCCTCTAAATCATCAATCAGAAGGAAATCTGTCTGGTGATTCCAAATCTCGGCTAGATTTAAATCATACTCAACTTGCCTTACTGCTCCAATTGCTGGGTCATAAACCCCGTGAACTCGAGCCCATTCAACAAGAAGAATAACTGCAAATCCAAGAATAATTAAATGGTGACCAAGAATAAATGTCAATTTATCAGGATTATCCCATTCGATATTGAATTTTCTTGCTCTTGCGACTTCAGAATCTTCTAAATTTCCGGGAAGAAGAAGAGAATGTAAAAGTCCTCCAGCTGCTAAGACCATAGAGGAAACTAAGTGAACAATTGCTATCGCGAGGACAGGCTTTGTATCTCCCATCATTACTCCATCAGCATCAAACCCAATTCCTAGGGTCGCCAAATGAGGAAGTGCGATAAGAGGTTGGTGTCCCATTGGAACACTTGGGTCAAATCGTGAAAGTTCGAAAAGGGTGAAAGCACCCGCCCAGAAAACGATTAATCCTGCATGAGCTACATGAGCAGCAATGAATTTTCCTGAGCGATTTGCTACACCTGAATTACCAGCCCACCATCCATAGGTGGTATCTGGATTACCATAGGTTTGCATTTAGGAATTGATTAGCTTAAACGTTTTGAGAATACTTTATATTTCACCAAACAGTTGAATTCATAACAAAATTGTAAAGGTTAGTAATCCTAGCTATCACTAAACAAAAAATCTTCATATGGAAATCAAAGAGCAAAGAAGGTAGATTTAATGTAGAAAAACTTTTCTCAGAGATATAAGTTTTTTAAAATAAACCATTATTTTCAATTCAAATAAGTTTAAAAAATTTCATTTTGCTGACATTAAACGATGTTTTGTTTCATTAAACCATCCTGTCTATTGCCTCATTCTCAAACAATTATTAAATATGGGATAAGACATCTAATATTATGACTACTTCTCAAAAGTCTTCTAGAAAATTTGCACTAGAAATGAAATCGGAAGTTCATTACAAAAAGGCTGCAAAATCATACAGAAAATCAAAACAATATATAAATATGATTAACTTATATCCAACTTTGCAAAACACTCTAATTGAGTGTAAGGATGAGAATCTAATTGAATAAAAATTTTAAATATTTTTTTCAAATTAATCAAAAAATACATTTAGTTTTTAGGCTGCGATATTAAAGTTTTCTTCAGAATAAAATTTATTAATTATTTTTCTGCACATTTTTATATTGTAAAGGGCTCTAGGTTTCCATGGTTTTTTCTGACCGAGTGGAGAGCTTTTCCAATGAATCCCTGGCTTGAGTATTCCATTTTCACGTAAAAAAGAAAGTTTAATTTCAGTTATTCCTAGTTTTTCCGCGGTCAACTCAGATGAGCTCCACATGTCCCCTAACATTGAATTAAGTAAATATTATTAATCCTTGATAACGTTAATTTTATTTTTTTGAAAGGGGTAAAACTTTTAAATAATTATTAAGTAACAAAAAACCTAGTATTTACAATGAGAGAGAGATTCGAAAGATTTATATCAAATTAAGAAATATTAAATAAAGAATCTTCATTAATGAATATCTCATCGATACCCTCTCCTTTATTAATGGATTTAAAATTAACGTATTCTTCATTTATAGATTGATGCTTTGAAAGATTGATCCAACCCTTGTGCCAATTTCCACTATTCATTAGTTCTTCATAAGTAGTTTTTAAGTAAATTTCAGAATCAAGGACAGAAACCATTAAAAAACTAAAATTTCCTTTTTCTTTAGTCTCATTTACTAAAACGAAATGTCTCAATCCATTTATGGTTTTGTTAGAAGTCCAGTAATTTTCCACAATTATTTTTTCTTAATATTCCCATCAGAATTTTTTCTAGATATTTTCTTATATTCATTTCTAATTTCGTCTAATAAAAGTTTTCTTCTATCCATATAGTTAACAGAATCTTGTTTGGATAAGTTATATCTTTCTTTTTTAGTTAAATTCATCCAGTTATAAAGATTCTTTTTATTGAAAGTTTTTAATTTATTAGCCTTCAAAACTTTTTGCTTTCTATTTAATTTAAAAAAATTCCTTAAATAAATAAAAATAAACATAAAAAGAAAAATTATAACTATCTTCAAGAACATCTCTTTACAATTAAGTTATTGTTTATCCAGTTTTCTAATTTAATATCATTATCAAAAGATATAACCTCTTCTTCATTCCCATTATCTGATTGATCAAATAACCTTATGATAAATTCTCCATTGGCCGCCTCATCATCACCAATTACAATAATACATTTAGATTTTAGTTTATTAGCCTTTTTAAATTGTTTAGAGAAGGAGGCTCCACTTAAATCCAACTCGACTAATAAATCATAATTTCTTAATTTTCTAGATAAATTCATAGCTAATGATTCAGCAATTAAGCCTTGATTAATAATATAAATATCAGTATTTCTTGGGACTTCAAGCTCTTTTCCCGCTAGTAAGATTAATCTTTCAAATCCAATAGCGAATCCAATTGCAGGGGTATTTGGCCCTCCCATTTGTTTTATTAAATCGTCGTATCTTCCTCCCCCACAAACTGTAGCTTGGGAGCCTAGAGATCCACTAGTAATTTCAAAGGCTGTATGAGTGTAATAATCTAAACCTCTTACTAGATTAAAATTTTCAATATAACGTATTTTTAAAATCTCTAATTGTCTTTTTAAGTCTAAATATCGGTTATGACTTTTTTCAGACAAAAAATCAAATAATCTTGGTGCATTTTCAAGAACTTTTTTAGTTTGAATATTCTTTGAGTCCAAAATCCTCAAAGGGTTTTTAGTAATCCTATTCTGAGAATCTAAATCTAGAGAATCTTTATTTATTTCTAACCATTTTAAAAAAGATTTTTGAAAATTTGATCTGTCATTAGTATCACCTAAAGTATTTATTTCAAGATTGAGATCTTTTATTCCTAATTTACTTAAGATATCCCAAGCTAAAGCAATAATTTCAACATCACTTCTAACTGAATCATGTCCTATAAACTCAACACCTAACTGATGAAACTGTCTTTGCCTTCCTGCTTGAGGTCTTTCGTATCGAAACATAGGACCCATGTACCAAAGTTTTTGAAGAGGATTAGACGATATTCCATTTTGTATTAACGCTCGTGCGACTGAAGCTGTTCCTTCAGGTCTGAGAGTGCAAGATCTCTCCCCCCTATCAAGAAATGTATACATTTCCTTACTGACAACATCTGTTCCTTCACCAATTCCTCTTATAAATAATTCGGTCATTTCCAATATTGGTGTTCTTATTTCTTTGATGGATGCTCTCGAAAGCTGTTCCAATACAATTTTCTCAACGTTTTGCCACTTTATTAATTGATCAGGAAATAGGTCTACTGTTCCTCTTAGGTTTTTTAAGTTATTCAAAGTTTTAAAAAATAATTCAAAATTTTTAATTCATCTAGAAATTAATCTTTGATTGGTTATTCTGTGAGACAATTTTAATTTAACATTTAGAAAAACTATTGGGAATTAATAAAAGTAAAGAGAATCAACATTGCGGTACAAAGCCAAAAAAAATTGCTTTTGGAATAGCACCTCTTGGTATAGTTTCAATAGGTATAGTCCCAATGGGAGTAATAAGTATTGGGGTAGTCCCAATGGGTGTATTTTCTTTTGGTGCAGTAGCAATGGGGATAGTCAATTTATCAGTAGTTGGTATGGGAATTATCTCTGCCGGTGTTACTACTATGGGGATATGGGAGTATTCACCTAATTCTCATAATAATCATCAACATCATTTAAAACAAATTTCAAATTCAAATAAGGAAAATATAATGTCCGATCTATTTAACACTAAACAAGAGGCTGAAAAGGCTTCCTTAAAATACGGATGTATTGGGGCACATAAAATGGGTAATAAATGGATGTCTTGTAAGATGCACTAAATATTTTCTTAGTCAAAAATTTATTAAATATTAATTCAAAATCTCTACTCTAAAATCAAGATTTTTTGCCTCATCAGTAGTTAATTTTCTTGACCAAGCTCCTTGCACAGGACTATTCCATCTGAAACCAGCATTTTTAGCTAAGGACCTATCTTCATAACTAACCAAAGCCTTGTATAAAAACCTTGGTTCAGTAGCTTTAAGTAAAAGTTCCTCTAAGTTGTCGCATTTTTTGAAAACCTCAGATATGTAAAAGCAATCAGATAAAGCTCTATGTAAATTCCAAACTGGTATTGAAAAAGATAAGGCTAGATCAGTTACTGAGGGTCTATTTTTTAGTGATTTTTGAAAAGACCAATTAATATCCTCTAAACTACATATCCATTTTTTTTTAAGTTTAGGTAATCTTCCTTTTCCAAACCATTTCTTATCAAACTCTACATTATGCGCGACAATGAAGTCTGAACAATCAACAAGTTTCAGAAAGAAATTCAATCCATCTTCCCATGGTTGAGAGACATTAGTTACTTCAGCAGATATCCTATTAACATGTTCGGCTTCATTATTATTAACTGGGAATAAAAATGAAACTTGTGAAAGCACGCATTTAAAAGATACATCAAACAAAATACAACCAATCTCTATGACTTCATCTTTATTTTCGTCTAAACCTGTTGTTTCAGTATCAAGAATTAAAATTTTTTCAATTTTCTTATTTTGATTAAAAACACTCTCTTCAGAGGGATTACTGATAACTTGATCCTGAAGAATATCCAATTGATTTAACTCTTTTTTATTAGATAGTTCCAATTAGCTAAAAACAGTTTCATTTATCTTGACGCATTTCATAAAAATTTCTCTTAAATTAATATAAATTAAGAAATATGATTAGAAAATAATTTTAAAACAATTTTAGTTTATAAAAGATGACTTTTACGAAATATCAATTTAACAATTTTTGTTATTGGCCTTCAAATCCTAAAAAAATTATAGAATTTATTGGTGGAAGTTATTTAGCTTCTAAACCAGATTTAACTTATAGAAGATTTATAGAGAGTTTAATTAATAAAAACTATGCAGTACATGCGTATAAATACACTCCACAATTTGATCACCAACAACTTGCCATTAAAGCATGGAAAGATTTCAAGAATTGCCGAATATCTTTATCCAAGAGAATAGGAGCATCAATTCCTTCAATAAGAATTGGTCATAGCCTAGGCTGCAAACTTCATCTAATTTCCCCTGATGGTGGAAGAAATTGCGAAAAATTCATATCAATTAGTTTTAATAACTTCAGTGCTAACAAATCAATTCCATTATTGAAACAAATTTCTCAAAAATTAGAATTAAATAGTGAATTCAGCCCAAGCCCTGAAAGAACTTTGCGATTAATTGAAAAAACATATAATCAAAAAAATAACTTCCTAATAAAATTCAACTCAGACGAATTAGATCAAACAGATAAATTATTTTCTTGTCTGAAATCAAGAAAAGAAGACAATTCTAAGGGGGTGATGTTAAGAGGTACACACACAATAATTGCAAGCGCAGGACTAAGAGAAAATTTTTTAGGAGACTGGGCCGATGATGAATTCAAAAGAAATACTATAAAAAAAATTTCCAATTTAATTGATGATTCTGATTAGGATAATCCTTTCAGCTTTTCTAAAACAGAACTATCTTCAAGAGTGCTTATATCACCACTAATTTTTTCTCCAGCAGCCAAAGATCTTAAAATTCTCCTCATAATTTTTCCACTACGTGTTTTCGGGAGAGAGTCAGAAATTATAATTTTTTCAGGCTTTGCGATAATTCCAATTTCATTAACAACATGTTTCTTTAAATTCTCTACTAATTCTGAAGAACTATTCACGTCTTTCTCTAGAGATACAAAAGCAACTATAACTTCACCTTTTAAATCATCTTTTTTGCCGACGACTGCAGACTCTGCAACTGATTTATGACTTACCAAAGCAGATTCTATTTCCATTGTTCCTAACCGATGACCTGAAACACTTATGACATCATCAACTCTTCCCATAATCCATATATATCCATCTTCATCAATGCGTGCTCCATCTCCAGCAAAGTAAACATTTTTTTCTCCTTTAAAGGAAATATATTCCCAATAACTCTCCAAATATCTCTCTGAGTTTCCGTGTATTGTTCTCATCATTCCTGGCCATGGTTTCTTAATAATTAAATAGCCACCCTCGTTCTCCTTAACCTTATCTCCATTCTTATCAACGATTTCAACTTCGATTCCTGGAAGAGGGAAAGTAGCTGAACCTGGCTTTGTAGCAACGACTCCAGGCAAGGGACTTATCATCACACCACCAGTCTCAGTTTGCCACCAAGTATCAACAATAGGGCATTTATTTTTACCAATAACATCCTTGTACCACATCCATGCTTCAGGATTAATTGGTTCTCCAACTGTGCCCAAAAGTCTAAGACTCTCAAGATTATATTTATCAGGGATTTCGCGCCCAAACTTCATAAATGCTCTTATTGCAGTTGGTGCAGTATAAAAAATAGAAACCTTATATTTTTGAACAATTTCCCAAAAAGCCCCTAAATTTGATGGTCTTGGCACTCCCTCATACATCAAGGTTGTAGCACCATTAGATAAAGGCCCATAAACTATGTAACTATGGCCTGTAATCCAACCAACATCAGCAGTACACCAGTAAATGTCGTCATCTTTTAAATCAAAAATCCATTTAAATGTCAAATGGGACCAAAGATTGTAACCACCTGTGGTGTGGACTACACCTTTGGGCTTTCCAGTAGAGCCTGAAGTGTAAAGAATAAAAAGTCTATCTTCGCTATTCATTATTTCTGGTTCACACTGATCTTTTTGATCTTTTAATAATTCGTGCCACCATAAATCTCTTTCAGCAACCATCGAAATGTTTTTTTTGGTTCGTTGAACAACAACTACTTTTTCAACAACTTTATCTGCCCCACTTTCAATTGCCGCATCGACTGCTTGCTTAAGTTCAATCACTTTATCTTTTCTAAAGCCACCATCAGCAGTGATAACAAATCTTGCGTTTCCATCAATTAACCTATCTTTTAAAGCTTCTGAAGAAAATCCTCCAAAGACAACCGAATGTGGCGCACCAATTCTTGCACAAGCTAACATCGCAAACATCGCTTCAGGAATCATAGGCATATAAATACATACCAAATCTCCTTTTTTTATACCAATTTCTTTTAATGCATTAGCTGCTTTACATACCTCTTTTAGAAGTTCTTCGTATGTATATTTTTTGCTATCCCCAGGTTCACCTTCCCATATGAGCGCAGTCTTTCCTCCAAGCCCTCTCTTAATGTATCTATCTAAGCAATTATATGTAATATTGAGTTTCCCTTCTTTGAACCATTTTAAAAAGGGCGCATTATCGTTATCTAATACAGTTTGAAATGGTTCAAACCAATCTAATTCAGATTTTGCAAAAGATTCCCAAAATTTAATAGGATTATCTGATGCTTGTTTTTTTAGACTTAGTAATTCTTCTTGAGTACTAATGTTTGAGTTTTCTGCAAATTTTTTTGATGGAGGGAAAATTCTCTTTTCTTCAAGTATGTTATTGATTGAATTTTTTTTATCTAATGACATTAAATAAATCTATGCTTAATAAATTTAGTCGAAAAATTTATGGTTTTCCAAAATTTTAATATTAATTTAGCTCGAAGAGTTTATTTTTTTAGATCTAATAAATACGGCTTAGAACAAATTCTGGAAGAGCCATTAAAGCCCTTTTATATTCTGAATCTGGGAGCCAAACTAGAGATTCTTTAGAAAGCATTGCAAAATCCTCAGCTAGTTTTCTGGAACTTTCAATAGCTTTAGAATTCATAATAATACTTAGGGCATCATCTAAATCATCTTTTTCAGCAAGTTCTCTGTTAATAAGAACAGATAATTTCTTATTTTCTTCTAAGGCATATAAAACTGGAGCAGTAAGATAACCACTTGCAAGATCACTTACTGCAGGTTTTCCGAGTTGTTTATCATTTCCAGTAAAGTCAAGTATGTCATCTACAACTTGAAAAGCCAAGCCAATATTTTTGCCAAAATCGTACAAAGAGGTTAAGTTTTCATCGTTAAGACCACTCAAAACTCCAGCTGCCTTAGAGCTATTTGCTATTAATGATGCAGTTTTACAATAGCTTTTATTAATATATTTTGAAAAAGATTGAGCAGAGTCAAATCTATTTAGATTTTGTTTAATTTCACCTTCTGCCAAATCCATTATTACTCTACTGAGTAATTTAACTACATTTACATTATCAAGATTTGCAAGGTGCCAACTTGCTTGAGCGAATAAAAAATCACCTGCTAAAACAGCTACTCTGGTATTAAATCTGCTATGTACTGTATCTACGCCTCTCCTTATAGAAGCCTCATCAACAACATCATCGTGAACTAGTGATGCTGTATGAATCATTTCAGTAATCTCAGCAAGCCTTTTGTGTTTACTAGTTAAAATAAATTCAGGAGATATTGCTTTCGAAATTAATAAAACAATGCCTGGTCTTAGTCTTTTACCGCCAGCACTAAAAAGATGTTCAGCTGCTGCTTGAAGAATTGGATGACCAGCTCCAATTAAATTTTTCAGTTCAAGAATAAGATCATCAAGATCATTTTCAACTGGTTGTAGTAGTTCTGTTACTGTATTCATGATTGACCTCATCTATATATTAAGGAATCAAACATTGCTTCGGAGGTTTACTAACCTAATTTCTTTATTAATTTCAAACCAAAATTTTACTTTTTTAAAAAATACATCTTTTTCTGAAGTAACAAAGAAATCTACATTTTCATAAGAAAGACTTTCATAACAGTCAGTTTTTGGAATAGCAAAAGATTTATTAAATTTTTTTATTAATGCTTCCGATGGATCAATAATTTTTATATTTGAATCTAATTTTTTTCTTAAAATGTCATAAATTAAAGGATAGTGACTACATCCAAGTATTAATTCTTCAATATTTTTGTTTATTAATGGTCTTAAGTATAAATCAGAAAGATAATTTAACTTATCAAGATTTAATTTTTCTTTTTCAATTTCGGATACGAATTCTGGACATTCTTGCTGAAAAATAATCGTATTCTTTTTTTTAGAATTTATAGCGTTTTTGTAATATGACGATCGAACAGTTGTTTGTGTTGCTAGGACCCCAATTATTTGTTTATCAACTATTTCCGATACTGAGTTTATAAGTTCAAAACAAGGAACCATTAAATTACTTTCCAGAATATCAAGTGCACATGCATTTGTAGTATTACAAGCTACTAAAAGTGCATCCAAATTCTTATCAACAAAGAAATTGCAAATCTCCTTTGCAATTGATCTTATCTCTTTAAAATTTTTATTGCCAAAAGGTATTCTTTTTGTATCCGCCAAATAAAAAACATCCACATCTTTACGTGTTTTTAGTAGAGAATTAAGGATAGTAAAACCACCTATACCACTGTCAAATATACCTATTTTAATCTTCACCCTATTCTATACAGATATTCAAGAATACCTTTTGCAATTGCATAAGCTAATCTTTTACGATGCGTTGTTTTTTCTAATCTTCTTGCATCTAATCTCCCCGTTAAAAATCCAATTTCTACCAGAACTGCAGGCATCCTAGTATTTTTAATTACGTAAAACCTACCTTGCTTAACGCCTCTATCAGGACTCCCAGGAGAAACTCTTAGAATTTGTTTTTGAATTTTTTTAGCAAGTAACCTACCTCTCCAACCTCTATAGTAAAAAGTTTCCAATCCATTAATATCCTTTCTTTTCCCCCTTGAGGCATTTGCATGAATACTTACAAAGATATCCGCATCCGTATTGTTGGCAAAGGAAACTCTTGGAGGCAAATCTAAATCAACTTCATTTTTTCGGGTTAATCTTACTTTGACACCTTTCTCAGAAAGTAAATTTTTAACTATTTTGGAAACCTCCAGTACAACATCTGTTTCCCTAATACCACCAATGCCTATTGCTCCTGGATCAAGACCTCCGTGACCTGGGTCGATAACAACCAAAAATTTATTTTGTTTTACGTCTGGTAATTTCAAGTAATAATAATCACTTTTATTTTTATTAATTGATTTTTGCTTTTTTTTAATATTTTTTACTCTCTTAAAAACTTGACCTTCACTAATCCTCTTAAAAGAATATTTCTGGTTAAATAGTTTGATTCTCCACCTGTTTTGATCTAAACCAACCAATCGCCAAGTCAAAGGTTTTAAATAAGTCTCTTCCTTAAATTCAATTACTAGTCTTGTTTTACCCTTATCTGGTTTACCTAATCTAATTTCTTTTATTGGGCCATTACCTTTTATTATTCTTGGATTTTTTAATTCTCCTGGAAAATCTACCCAGAATCTATCTCCCGATATTTGGTTAGCCTTCTGAAAGTATGCTTTTAAATTTGTATTTGATTTAGTTCTTAATTCTAAAACCCCATTAGTATTTATAGCCCATGCCGCAAGAGCACTTGAAGATTTAACTGGAAGGATTGAAGAATTTAAAAATAAAAAAACGGATAAATAACGAAAAAGTTTATTATCTAAAAACTTTATCATTAGTTTGTAAACAATTTGTTTTTTCTATGTTTAAGGCTTGGCATCTGCTCTCTAATTTTCTTTACTCTTTCTTTATCAGCAGGGGCTATTGCAGCTCCCTGAGTTTTTCCGGCATCAGATAAAACTGTACCCCAAGGGTCAATTACCATTGCATGGCCATGACTTTGTCTTCTTCCATAATGAATCCCAGTTTGAGCTGGAGCGACTACATATACTGTATTCTCAATTGCTCTAGCTTGTAATAGGATTTGCCAATGATCTTTCCCAGTAAATGCTGTAAAAGCAGCGGGAATCATAATTAGCTCTGCACCATTGGAAGATAAATATCTATAGAGTTCAGGAAATCTAACGTCGTAACAAATCGATAATCCTATCTTGCATAAACCTGGGACATCTACAACAGGTGGATATTCTGCTCCAGATAAAATAGTGGATGATTCCTTGTATAAATTTCCATCTGGTAAATCAACATCAAACAAATGAATCTTGTCGTATTTTGCCAAAATCTGTCCATCTTTCCCAAATAAGGCTGACCTATTAAAAGTATGACTGTCATCACCAGCAGGTACAGGATACCCTCCTCCCAAAAGAAACACTTGATATCTCTGAGACATAGTTTTTAGAAAATTTGCACACTTCTCTGACAATTCAGAAGCTAATCTAAGTTTTTCATCATCGCCTCCCAAAAAAGCAAAATTCTCAGGCAATCCTATTAACTCAGCACCTCTTCTTGCAGCTAATTCAATCTGTTCTTCTGCTTCAATAAAATTTGCTTCAACATTTGAAGTACTCGTAATTTGCAATGCAGCTACCAAAAAATCAGTCAAGACTTTACTCCTAGTGAACCAATTCGTAAATCATGAGGCACGAATCACACCTCTTTCAACTTGAGCTGGAACAATATCTAAGCAATCAAGTTCAGCGCAACATTTAAAATCATCCTCATAATCTCCAAGACTTGTCAATCTTTTGCCATGGGTTGCTGTTTTTAAACACTTTAAAATATCATTTTTCCAAAAATCCCAGAGTGACAAAGCAGCCTGTAATTCGTCATTCAATATATTAATTTCAAACTCACAGTTCTGTTTTAAGTATGCAGCCAAAGCGCCAGCAGCTAAAGAATCCTCAAGTGAATATGAACTTTCCCAACCACTACCAAGTATTAAAACATTTTCTCTTTTTAATGAAATAATTCTTTCGGCAACTGCTTTCCTATTTGGGAGTCCCATAGCAAATAAATGGTTTGCATTTTGAACTTTTTGCAATGATTTAGTCCCATTAGTCGTACTCATAAAAAGTCTTTTACCGTTAACAACTTTTTTTGTAACTGATAGAGGGGAATTCCCTAAATCAAAGCCCTCAATCTTTTCCCCGCCTCTCTCTCCAAGCATTAGCTTCTTATTAGCTTGCCACTTAATTGCAGATTTTTTCAATAAATCTAAATCTGCAAAAACTTGTATTGAGTCAGCTCCATTATTTAAAGCCCAAGAAATTGTGGTCGTAGCTCTTAAAACATCAATAACAACTGCAATATCGGGCGTAATTTCTGGAACATCCTTTGCAACGTGATAATAAGTAAGATTAATGATCAGGTCCCTTTCTGGTTTTTATTATAGAAAACAGTTACTTAATTTGATTATTTTTTTTTAAAAACAAACTTATTGATAATATAGAACTAATTTTGTTTTTATAGAAAACTTAGGAAGTATTAATTTGAAAATGAAGAACATCCGCACAATAAAAGGTGGTGTTAATTTAAAAGGAAAAATAAAGGTACCTGGAGATAAATCTATCTCTCATAGAGCCTTGATAATTGGAAGTATTGCTAAGGGTGACTCTACTATTGAGGGGTTTTTACATTCTGAAGATCCACTTTCAACTGCTGATTGTCTTAGGAAATTAGGTGTAAATATACCAGAAATAAAAAAAGATGAGCCTTTTACGATTTCAGGATTGGGACTTAATGGATTAAAAGAGCCTAAAGAAATTCTAAATTGTGGGAATTCGGGAACCACCATGAGATTATTAATGGGGTTACTAGCAGGTCAAGAAGGTAAGAACTTTATTCTAACCGGGGACAAATCTCTTAATGAAAGGCCAATGGGTAGAGTGGGCAAACCATTATCTTTGATGGGTGGCAAAATATTTGGTAGAGAGAAAGGGAACAAGGCTCCAATTTCAATTGATGGGAATAAACTTAAAGGATGTGTTATTGGAACCCCTGTAGCTAGTGCTCAAGTAAAATCTGCAATATTATTGGCAGGCCTTAAAGCTTCTGGAACCACTTCTGTTATTGAGCCAGCATCTTCAAGAGATCATACTGAAAGAATGTTAAAAGCATTTGGAGCAGAAATAAGTATCAGAGGAGAGTTAGGAAGGAATGTAGTTATAAAGTCAGGGGGTAACTTAATTGGTCAGAGAATATTAATCCCTGGAGACATAAGCTCTGCTTCCTTTTGGATGATAGCTGCATCTATTGTTCCAAATTCGGAGATTTTAATTCAAAATGTCGGATTAAATCCCACCAGAACAGGGATTTTAGATGTAATGGATTTAATGGGGTGTAATTATGAGATTTTAGATAAATCTACTATTGCAGGAGAACCTATTGGATCTATTAAAGTAAAGACTGCAAATAATTTAAGATCATTCACTATTGAAGGACATATTCTCCCAAAACTCATAGATGAAATTCCTATTCTCACTGTAGCTGCCTGTTTTTGTAATGGAGTTTCTGAAATTAAAGATGCACAAGAATTAAGAGTTAAGGAAACAGATCGATTAAAAGTAATGGCAAGACAGTTGCTCAAGTTCGGGGCTGAAATAACAGAGAAAGAAGATGGGCTAATTATTAATGGTCAATCAAAATTTCATTCTGCGGAAATAGACAGTGAGACGGATCATCGAGTAGCGATGAGTCTTGCTATTGCTTCACTTCTCGCTAGAGGTACCTCAAAAATCATGAGATCAGATGCTGCTAATGTCTCATATCCCACTTTTTGGGAAGACCTTGCCAAACTAACTAATTAACTGAATTAAAAAGTTTTTGACTGAATTAATTGAAGTTTTAACAAAGGATGGGAGTTACTCTTTAAGGAGTTTAATTTTTCAAGAGAATTTCCATAGCTTATTAGGAGCATTGGAGGAAACAAAATTAAAGTTTACAGCTCCTTCTAATCTGAAAAGATTTAAGGGTAAATCTCTTAATGTTTTGGATATATGTTTTGGTTTAGGATATAATTCCGCTTCCTTATTAAATGAGTTAATTAAACAAAAATCGTATTTAAATTTATTTGGGTTGGAGATTGATAAAAAGCCTCTTGAATATTCGCTTAAAAATGAATCTTTCCTGAAATTATGGGATCCAAAAGTCAAAACAATATTTAAATCACTGTACCGAAAAAATTACTTTGAGGATCAATTTTTTAAATGCAGTGTTTTGTGGGGTGATGCTAGAGATAAAATCAATATTATTCCTTCGTCTATTAAATTCGATCTAATTTATTTAGATGGTTTTTCTCCTCAAAAATGTCCACAAGTATGGACAATTGAATTTTTATCAAAAGTCACAGAAAAGCTCAATTCTCAAGGTTATTTAATAACTTATTCTTCTTCAGCGGCAGTAAGAAAAACCCTAAGAAATCTTGGATTAGAGATTTTTACTATTAAACCAAGTTTAAATAACAGAACTTTTTGGAGTCAGGGAACTGTCGCAATATCAAAATTTGAGAAAAATAAATTGAAACCCAACTTCAATCTTAAAAAGTTGTCGTTAATGGAAGAGGAACATCTATTAACTAAAGCTAGTATTCCATATAGAGATCAAGGTTTAAACTCAAGTAAAGACGATATAATCAAGAAGAGATTTGATGAGCAATTATTTTCAGATTTATTATCTACAAATAAATGGAGAGAGAAGTGGGGAATGACGAAGTTATCCGTTAAGAGTTAAATTTAAATAAGGATTTCAAATAAACATGTTAAGTGTTGCGATTTTAGCGGCAGGCAAGGGTACTAGGATGGAAAGCTCATTGCCAAAAGTTTTACATAAAATTTCTGGCAAAAGTCTTCTGCAAAGAGTTATTGATTCATGTGTTGAGTTAAAACCTGATCAAATTTTCGTAATTACAGGACACAAATCAAAAGAAGTACAAAAGTCAATCCCAAACGATAAAAATATCCATGTAGTTATTCAACAACCTCAATCAGGAACCGGTCATGCAATCCAGGTACTTTGTAGAGAAGTAAAAAAACATGAAGGCAAACTTTTGATACTTAACGGCGATGTGCCACTAATTAGGCCTAGTACTCTAAAAAATCTTTTATATTTACACGATTCAAAAAATGCTGATGTTTCGTTAATTACTACAAAGAAAACAAACCCTCATGGATATGGCAGAGTTTTTTTAAATGGTGATTTCATAGAGAGAATAGTTGAAGAAAAAGATTGCAATGATCTAGAAAGAGAAAATCTATTAATAAATGCAGGTATTTACTGTTTTAACTGGGGCAACTTATCAGAAATAATTAATTCTTTACAGAGTAATAATAATCAAAAAGAAATCTACTTAACAGATACAGTACCATTGCTAAAGAATTCCTTAAGTTTCGAGGTAGAGGATAATGGAGAACTTCAAGGAATTAATAACAGAATTCAACTATCAGAGTGCGAGGAAAATATTCAGAATTCAATTAAAGAAAAGCATATGCTTAATGGTGTAACTTTTATAAATAAAGCAAGTTGTTCAATTAGTGAAGAAGCCGAAATTGGTAAGGATGTAACTATAGAGGCTAATACACATATAAGGGGAAGCACCAAAATAAATAGTCAATGCATTATTGGACCAAATACTTTTATTGAGAATTCTAAGGTGGGATTGCATTGTGAAATTTCAAACTCTACTGTTTATAATTCTCAGATAATGGATTATATAAAAATTGGCCCTTATAGTCATATAAGACCTAATTCCAAAATATCTTCTTACAGCAAAATAGGAAATTTTGTTGAAATCAAAAATAGTAAATTAGAGGAAGAATCTAAAGTAAACCATTTAAGTTATATTGGCGATTCTATTATTGGAAGGTCTACAAATATTGGAGCAGGTACTATTACTGCAAATTTTGATGGTCAGAAAAAACATCAAACAAGAATTGGCAAAAATTCCAGTATTGGTGCAAATACAGTTTTTATAGCGCCAATAAATCTCGGGGAATCAGTAACGACAGGAGCTGGTTCAGTTATTACCAAAGACTCCAAAGACAATACATTAGCAATCTCAAGAACTAAGCAAGTAAATATAGAAAATTGGAAAAGAAAGAAATCTTGATCTAATTAATTAATTCAATAATTTTTTCAAGCTGCCAACATCTGCTCCCTTTTATAAGGATAGAATCACCTTTTTTTGTGGATTTGTTTATCTCTTTAGGTACATCTTTTATATTATTTAAAACTAAAAATTTTTTCTTATTTTTTAGATAATTGGTGTAAATTTTTTCATTTTTTTTATCGCAAATAAATAAACATTTTTCTATTTCTGAATTATTTACTAATTTGAATATTTCTTTATGATATTTTTCAGATTCTTCTCCCAATTCTTGCATACTTCCAAAAATAAAAAATTTATTTCTCGGTTTTTCAAGCAGGTTCTTAATACATGCTTTTACTGACTCTGGCGAAGCATTATATGATTCATCATATATTGTTGTTTTTACTGATTTAAGAATATTATTCCTTCCACTTAAACTTACAAAATCAAATTTATTAAAACTTGCAAAATCAATGCCTAGCTCTCTAGCAACTGCATAAGCAAATAAGAAATTTGAAGCATTATGAAATCCCTCAAATGAAATTTCAAAGATATTTTCTTCAATTAAAATTTTTTTATTCGAAGGATTATAAAATCCTCGCAAATTATCATCTTTCTTCAAACTCTGCTTTTGATTTTCTATATTTAATAGTCTTACTTTTATCACTCTGCCTTTCCAAAATTCTTTTAAAGTTTTCTCCAGGAATGGATCATTTGCTGGAATTATCACAACTCCATCAGG
>QCQY01000010.1 GCA_003209475.1 Prochlorococcus sp. AG-459-B06 | reverse complement strand
GATGGCCCTCCGATATCGATATTTTCAATAGCATCTTCCCATTTAGCTCCCTGATCTACAGTTTTTTTAAAAGGATATAAATTTACAACTACTAAATCGATTAAATCAAGATTGTTAGCTGCTATATCTTTTTTATGTTCCTCATCAGTTCTTTTAGCTAATATTCCTCCGTGTATTTTTGGATGTAAAGTTTTAACTCTTCCTCCAAGAATTTCTGGAGAGTTAGTAAAATCAGCAACTTTAATAACTGGAATTTTTGCCTCTATAAGATGTTTGGCAGTTCCTCCGCTTGATAGAATTTTATAATTAAATTGCTCTACCAATTCCTTACAAAATGGGATTATATTTTTTTTATCAGAGACACTTATTAAAGCTAATGGAGACATTATGGGAAAGTTTACTTACTTAAGAATATAAACATGAAATATGCTATCAATCATGAATTTGTCTCGATTAGCTCTCAAACTGCAACTCATAGAATTATTTTGGTGCATGGTTGGGGAGCTGATTCAGATGACCTTTTAACATTTGGAAAGGAGATGACTGAAAAAATAAATCTTGATTTTGAGATAATTTCTTTGAGGGCTCCTGGATTACACCCAAGCGGTCAGGGAAGACAGTGGTATGGATTATACCCACATGATTGGAATGGGGCTGAAGTTGAAGTAAATAAACTTTTAGTTACATTAAAAAAATTTGATACTGATCAGATTCCACTAAGAAAAACAATTTTGCTGGGGTTCTCTCAGGGGGCGGCAATGGCAATTGATGCGGGATTTAAGTTGAATTTTGGATTAATTGTTGCTTGTAGTGGTTATCCTCACCCTAACTGGGCCCCGGGAGAAAAATTCTCGCCATTGATTATTAGTCATGGCTTATTTGATGATGTTGTGCCTATAGATGCCTCTAGGACTATTTATGAAAAGGTAAAGAGTAAGACTTCTAAATTTTGCGAGTTATTGGAATTCGATGGATTTCATCAAATTGATTCAAATTTAATTAATTTTATAAGTTCAAATATAAGAAATATTTTTTAAACAAAAGCATATTCATATTCTTCAATCTCTTCCCAATCATCTGCAGTAAGTTCTAGACCCTCAAATATTTTTTCTTCACCAATTCCTTCAACTACAACTTTTAGTGATGGAAATAGAAAATGATTTTCTTCAGCATATTGGGCGCTGAATAATCCTTTTTCACCCCAAAAAAATCTATCGGTGGTGTGTTCATTTCTTCTTACATTGAAAACTGAAGGTGCTGAAAGACCATTTTCAGCTATGTATCTTCTTGCTGCTGTAACTGGTTTATGTTTGCCAGTTTCGATATGATAAATAGGTACATGTGCCATTACTCTTTGGCCAGCCAATCTTCTTCTGCTGATTCTTTTTCTTTTTTTTGACATTGATTGGTACTCCTGAAATTATTAATGAGATTAGTCTTATTTATTTTTACTAATCTTATATATGTGATTTTAAATTCACTTCAAATTACATAAAGGACCCATCAACCCCTGATGTAGCTTAAAATATGATTAAATATTCATATTTAAGGCTGGCTAAAGTCAGACCTCTTTATATATCTTAATACTTTTTTCATATTTTACAAGCCCTTTTTCAAGTTTTTTTAAAAAAAATTTCTCAAAATTTCATTAATTATGAATCTTTCAAAAAAATTTGAAGAATTGATCATAAAACAGTTAGAGAGTTTTGGTTGCTCAATGGGCGTGACTAATTTAGTTATGTATCTTGCTTCAGCTAAGCGAGGAACTAAAGCATCTTTTGAAATGATTGGTCAATGGCCACAAATTGATAGGCTACTTACATCAATAGAGGATGATCCTTCACTAAAAGTTTCATCGCCTAATAGAAGATGGTATCCGCTTCAAGAAAACGATATTCTACTAGGAGTCCTAAGGGTGGAAACTGATTTGAAAGGGGGTAATTGGCCAGTATCTCTTGATTCTAGATTAAAAGCGCTCTCAATATCATTAGCTAAATGCGCCTCTATTGAATTAGAACGTCAAAATAAAAATGAAGAAATCAATTATTTAAAAAATCAGGTCAATGTCATAATTCATCAATTAAGGAATCCATTGGCCGCTATTAGGACATATGCAAAATTACTAATAAAAAGACTTGGTCCAGATTATGATTCTATTGAAATAGTAGAACGCATGATAACAGAGCAAAAACAAATTAATCAATATATGGATTCTTTTATGAAATTAAATTCACCTATTCAACTTCCTCTGGAAATTGGAGAGGAAAGATTATTATTACCACCAAATTTAGATAGTAAAAAGGTGATAACTGTTCAGAGTTTATTGAGGCCAATATTAGAAAGGGGTAAAGCTAATGCGGATTTAGAGAATAGAGATTGGACTGAACCTTCTCTTTGGCCAGATTGGACTATTTCGCCACTAAAGGCAAAATATGCTGTAATTGCTGAAATTGTGGCCAATTTATTAGAAAATGCGTTTAAATATGCCCAAAAAGACGCTGAAATTGGACTCGCAATTACGAGTAATGGACTTTTTATCTTTGATGATGGTAAAAAAATAACCAAAAATGAAAACGAGAAAATTTTTGAAAAAGGTTTTAGAGGATCTGCCGCTAAAAAGAAGGACGGCACTGGTGTGGGACTTTTTTTGGCGAGGAAATTAGCAAAACAAATTGGAGGAGATTTGAGATTGCTGAAAAATAACTCGATTGATAATACTGAGAAATCAAAAAATCTTAAGAAGAAAAATATTTTTTATTTAGAACTACCTATAAAAGAATTGCATGCATAAACAACATAGCAGTTTCAACTAGTACAACGCTTGCACCGCAGGCATCTCCATTGAAGCCTCCTATTTTATTACCCAGTATGTTTGGGATAAAATAGCTTAGAAAAATACCAATCAAAATAAGAATTAAAAATTTTATTAATATTGCTTGGGATGTAATTGAAACAAATTGGTATGAAATGAAAATTAAAAGAAAAATAATTGAGATCAAAGATTCTTTTTTAAATCCATTCCAAAACTTTTTGTGACTAATAGATTTTTTCTTATAACTCATATATTTAAACTTTTCTATAAAAAATAAATTTGAAAATCTTCCCCAAAATAAGCATATAGGTAAAACAAAAATTATTAGGTTTTGAATTTTCAGTATGCAAGCAATTTGAATTAAAGTTATAAAAACTAAAGCTTGAACGCCAAAGGAACCAACTTTACTATCTTTCATGGCTTTTAAACGTCTCTTTTTACCTGCAAAAATACCATCGAAAGTATCCATTAAACCATCGAGGTGTAGACCACCAGTAATTAAATATCCCGAAGCCAAACAAATTAATGTAGATGCATAAATTGGCCAAGAGTTTGTTCTAAAAAAAAGAAAAATATAACTCTGTATTGTTCCAATAAAAAATCCTAAAGGCGGCGCAAATTGTGCAATATTTTTAAATTCGGGATTAATTAAAGGTATCTTTGGAAATGTCGTATAGAAAATCCAAGAGCCTGCCAGATTTTTTATTAAATATTTTTTGATGAGATAAAAATAGATTCAATATTAAATAATAGGTTAGATTAATGAAAAAGGATCAAAAATTTTTATAAATTATCGTGTTTGAATTTGAAATTACATCGAATTGCAGTAATACAGCGGCAAGAACTGGTATATTTCATACACCAAATGGTGAGGTTAATACACCAAAATTTATGCCTGTGGGTACTTTGGCAACGGTTAAAGGAATTTCATCTGAGCAGTTAACCTCTACAGGATCAGAAATGATTCTCTCAAATACCTTTCATCTTCATTTGCAACCTGGAGAAAAATTAATTAAAGAATCTGGCGGAATACATAAGTTCATGAATTGGCCTAAGCCTATTCTTACTGATTCAGGAGGATATCAAGTTTTTAGCTTGGCTAAATTAAACAATATTTCTGATAAAGGAGTGGAATTTAAAAATCCAAGAGATGGTAGACATGTATTTTTATCACCTGAAAAAGTAATTCAGATTCAAATGGATCTTGGATCGGATGTTGCGATGGCTTTTGATCATTGTCCTCCGCATACAGCTAACGAAAATGATATTGAGGACTCTCTACAAAGAACTCATTCATGGTTGCAAAAATGTGTCGAGACTCATCAGAAATCTAATCAAGCATTATTTGGGATAGTTCAAGGTGGTAAGTATCCTAGATTGAGGGAATATAGCGCAAAATATACAAGTTCTTTTGATTTGCCTGGAATAGCAGTGGGAGGAGTAAGTGTAGGCGAGGCAGTCGAAGAAATACATAGTGTAATTAATTATGTACCGAAATTCTTACCAATAAATAAACCAAGATATTTAATGGGAATTGGCTCTTTAAGAGAAATTTCTTTAGCTGTAGCAAATGGGTTCGATATATTTTACTGTGTTTTACCTACAAGACTAGGAAGACATGGGACTGCATTTTTTAATGATGAAAGATTGAATTTGCGCAATGCTCGATTTAAAAATGACTTTTCTTCAATTGACAAAACTTGTAAATGCGAGACATGTAAATCCTATTCTCGAGCATATTTGCATCATCTAATTAGAAATGACGAAATATTAGGCCTAACCCTCATAAGTTTGCATAATATTGCTCACTTAATAAGATTTACCAATGCAATTTCTATTGCAATTAGAGATAATTGTTTTACAAATGATTTCGCTCCTTGGAAAACATCCTCTATTGCTCACTATACGTGGTAACGTCTTATCATAATTAATTAAATTATCAAAAAAGGTGCTCATCTTATTTAATACATTCGCTGAATTGCCCGAGGCTTACAAGGCCTTTGCTCCAACTGTTGATGTTCTTCCACTTATTCCTTTATTTTTCTTTTTATTGGTATTTGTTTGGCAAGCTGCAGTTGGATTTAAATAAAATTCTTTTAGTTTAGATTGTTTTTATTAGAAGGGATTTTCAAGTAAAATCGCATCTCCAGAATTATCTACAGCACTTTCTATAAAATCAGCAATTTTTAATGCTCTTGAGGCTTGCTCACCATCTACCTCAGGTATTTCTTTGCCTTGAACACATTTAAGAAAATGCTCCAGTTCTGCATAAAGAGGTTCAATGGAAGTTGTGCTAACTTCTTCGACATATCCATCATTTCTATAAACTAATTCTCCATGCTCTGCTGTGTATGATTCATGGGACTTTCGATGGATTTGTAAAGAGTGATTTAAGAAATCAGTTTCTACTAGGCCATTTTGGCAGTGAGCACTTAAATTTCTAATTTTTTTGTGACTCATTTTGCTGGCAGTTAAGCTTGCAATAACATTATTTTTAAAAACTAAAGTAGCATTGACATAATCTATTAATCCTTCGCTATTTCTTCCTCCAACAGCTGCTAATTTTTGTATTTTTGAGTTTACTAGCTCTAAAATAAGATCAATATCATGAATCATTAAATCCATTACTACAGACACATCATTTGCTCTATCTGCATGAGGACTGTGCCTCCTTGCTTCTAAAACAACAATTTCTTCATTACTTACTATTTTATTCAATTCTCTAAAAGCAGGATTAAATCTTTCAATATGCCCTACTTGTAATAGACAGTTACTTGCATTAGCGGCCTCTATTAAAGATTTTGCTTCCAACTCGTTTGCTGCAATTGGTTTTTCAATGAGAACGTTAGTACCTCCCTTTAGACAATCTAGTCCTACCTTTTTATGGAGTAGTGTAGGGACAGCGATACAGATAGCATCAACTTTTGGAATTAGGTCCTTATAATCCTTGAACCATTCACATTGAAATTGTTCAATAGCTAATTTACCTCTCTCTTCATTTGGATCTGCGACTCCAATCAGATTTGCATCCTTGAGTAAACTTAGTACTCGAGCATGATGCCAGCCCATATTTCCTATACCTATGACTCCAACCTTTACGGGTGATGAGGTTGGTTTCATAATTTCAAATCCATATATTTATTATCATTATCCTCTATGGGGAGTCACATTTAGCTTTTGGGAAGGATTATTTTAACACGATCAATTTTTGGACCTGACATAGAAATAACTTCAAATTTAATGTTATTGAAATCTAAAACGTCGCCAATTTTTGGAACCATTTGAAATTTTTCTAACATAAATCCAGCAAGGGTATAATAATCAGTACCTTCAGGAATAGAACATCCTATCTTTTTATTGATTTCAATAATTTCTGATTTTCCAGCTATTGACCATTTTTTAGAGAAATTATCTAACATTCTCATGTCTGAATAAATTCTATTATTGAGCATTTCCTCTCCAACTATTTCGCCATTTAGATCAGCTGCAGTTATAAGTCCCTCTGTTCCACCGTGTTCATCAACTACTAGTAAGAAAGGATTGTAGTCTCTTACTATTGGAAATATTTCTGCTAGTGAACATGTTTCAATTATTTTTGTTACTGGTAAAAGGAATGGCTCTAATAAAGTATCTGCTTCCATTTCACCTTTTGATATTGGCTTAGCTAAATAACGCAAGTCTAATACACCTAATACATCATCTAAAGACTCACCAATCACAAAGAAGCGAGCATGTCGAGTTTTATCTACTTGTTTCATAAGTTCTGAAAAGGTTATATTTTTTGGCAAAGTTACCATTTCAGATCTTGGAATCATCACTTCTTTAACCTGTGTATCTTTTAAAGCAAAAACTCCTTCAAGAATATTCTTCTCATCTGGTTTTAAACCTGTTACGTTATCTGTTTCTATAAGAGTTTCTAATTCTCCAGCAGATAAACCCGAGTTTAAAGAATCCCATTTGTTATTTAAATTGAACAAGCCTAAACAGGCGCTAGCAAAGAATTCTATTGTTTTCACTATAGGATTCATAGCTTTTCTTACTGCATCAAATATTGTGGTTAACCTTAATGCAGCAGATTCTGGATTATTAATTACTAAAGCTTTTGGAATTAGTCCAGAAATAAGAGTAACAACTAAAACAACAAATAAAAATAATATAAGATCATAAAATCTATTTGATAAAATATTGCTTTTCCAATAATCATTAGCCAGGTTATTGCTGAGCCATCCAATTGCAATTAATGAAATTGTAACTCCAAATTGAGAAGCAATTAATGAAGATCTAAAGCGTTTTTGAATTTTTAAAATTGAAAATGCACCTTTCTTTTTTTCTTCTATTAACCTTAAAACTTTACTTGGCCTTATTAATAAAAAAGAAAGTTCACTCGCTGCGAAAAAAGCTGGTAAAAATAAAAGAAATAAAAGTAGAGTTATTTTCATTCAATGACAAATGAATAATGGGGGTGGCGAGGATCGAACTCGCCTTAGCCAAATTATGAGTTTGGTGCATTCACCAGATTGCTACACCCCCAAGGAAATTTATGTAATTTTAATTACATTGAATTTCAATATACAATATAAAAATAATATTTCAAAAAACACCTGATTAGGTAGTTTTTGTGAGATTTCTTTTTTTCTTCTAATCTTTAAATATAAATTTAACTTTTACTAATGGGCAAATTTTCGGATAAGTATGATTTAAATAAAGCAAAATTGTTAAAACAGTTAATTGAAAAATCTTACAAGAAAGGAAACTTCACTTTATCTTCAGGGAAAAAAAGCAGTCATTACTTGAACTGTAAACCAGTGTCATTAAATGGCAAAGGCTTAAACTTAATAAGTGATTTATTTTTAGAGTTAAAAGACTCTAGGTCAAAAGCCGTAGCAGGATTGACATTAGGTGCAGACCCTATAGTCAGTGGATTAATTGTCAAAGCAGCTTTGCATGGCCTAGATCTTGATGGTTTAATAATTCGCAAAGAAATCAAAAAATACGGTACCAAAGCTGGAATAGAGGGCCCTACATTAGAAGAAGGAACTTTGGTAACTGTTTTAGAGGATGTCGTTACAACTGCTGGTTCAGTGATAAAAGCTATAAAAAAGTTACGCGAAAATAATTATATTGTTGAGGAAGTTTTGTCTATAGTTGATAGGCAACAAGGGGGATTAGAAGCCCTTGAAGATGAAAATGTTAAATTAAAGAGTCTTTTTACAATAAAAGACTTTTTATAGTTATTTCAAAATGCAAGATAATAAAAAAAAGTTTTGGCTTGAAAAATTTGATTGTTTTTCTATTACTGGAAAAGATGCTAGAAAATTTTTGAATGGAATAACAACTGGTAATATTCTTGATTCAGAAAATAAAGTTATCAAAACTTGTTGGTTAACTCCAAATGGAGTACTAAGGTCATTAATTGAAATTATTTTTTTAGAAAGAAACTTAGAAGTAATTATCTTGGCGGGTAATACTAATGAAATAATTGATTACTTTAATCAAATTATTTTTCCAGCGGACGATGTACTTCTAAGTGAACCTTTTTTTATAAATAGAATTCAGGAAATTGATGAATATAGTTCGTGGAGAACTTATCAGCCTATTTTTTTCAAAATAGAAGATAAAGAATTTGAAATATATAAAAATAAACTAAATTTACTAAATCCCAAGGATTTAAAACTTTGGAAGATTAATCAGGCAATACCCTCAATAGAAATGGAAATAAACGGAAAAAATAATCCTCTTGAGCTTGGATTACAAGATCTTATAGATTTTAATAAAGGTTGTTATTTAGGACAAGAAACAATGTCAAAAATAAAAAATGTTTCTTCTTTAAAGCAGGAAATAAGAATTTGGCAATCATTTGAATCTAATTTGAATTTAGACGTTGAAGATAAAAATTTATACACAAATTCTGCCAAAGATATTTCTGTAGGTAAAATCACAAGTTTTTTTAAAACAGATTCTCAAATAAAAGGTTTAGCAATGATAAAAAGAAAATATTTAGAGGAAGGCAGTTATTTTTTTTCAGAAATTTTTGGAAAAATTATTATTAATAAATCTGTAGGATCAATTTTTCTTTAATTAATTTTTGATTAAATATTCTGCAATTTGTAGAGTAGCCAAACAATCATCTTTGTTATATTTGATAATTTTTTTTAAAAATATTTCGTTTTCTGTAATTTGATATTGAATCCACCAATAAAGGGCTTTCGAGCCGCTTACATTTTTCTGCATCCATTCAAATCCAAGCCAAATAGAAACAGTTTTTAAGCTATAGTTTTTAAGTGGTAATATCCAAGACTTTCTTATTAAGGTATGTAAGTCTATAAATCTTGAGGCTAGTGAATCAATTTCTTCAACACTAAAATTTAGGTTTTTAGCAATATTAATTATTGCTATCTTTTCAGTTTCTCCGTAGTGTAAAACTGGCCATTCCTTCTGTGAAAAAAGTATTTCAATTATTTTCCTGTAAGATTCTCCTTTATTATTTTTGAGATTTAAAATAGGTTTATAAATAAGATCTTCTTTTTTTGTAAACAAATTATTTATTTTTAAAAAACCATATAAAAAGTCATGCTTATCATCTGGATTTGACTCAATATCAAATATAAAAAATCCTGAACATATTTTTTCAAGTAGATCGTTAGTATCATTTTTATTGGTAATGCGATATGGTTCCCCAGAAATATAAGCTTGAGCTTGCTTTACAAATAGAGACGCTTTTTCATACTTTTGATCTTTGAATTTAGATAATTTCTCTCCAAGTTGTTTTTCGCTATACGAAGCTAATGTTTGGGTATCAGAAATTCCATTTGTTATGAGTAAAGAGGCTGTTTTGGATCCTATCCCATCTATATCTGTTAGATATCCATTCTCTTTTGCTTCTTTGTCACAAAATTTTTGCCATGAACAAATAGTACATTTTTTTCTATCTTGAGTTATTTCTGGCATAAATCCCTCTAAGCATTCATTCAAACTTAAAAAAACATTCAAAACTTTTTTTCTTAATTTATTATTTAAATAAATTTCTTCAACATTAACTTTTTTATCAAAATTTGAAATTACTAATCCTTTCTCAATTTTAGATTCTTGAAAAGATTCCAACAGCATAGAACTAAAAGCTAAGTCGAATAAATGTTCTTTAGTGGTTTTGTGGCCTAACTTATAAACAGCAGGTAAATATTTATATTCTCCCCATTTACTTTTACCTAAAGTCTTTACAAGTAATTGTGGATGTATCTCTGCGTTAATATTTTGGAAAAGATTCCCTTTTATTTTTAATCCAATTACCCCCTGGTAACCATTTTCACAGGCTTTTAAACCTGTATATATTTCACTATTACAAAATTCAGAGAAAATTTGAAACTGATTAATTTTATCTATAGCTTTATGGGGAGACCAAACTTCATAAGATTTTTTACCCTTAAAATCAAGCCATGCTTTTCTTTTGCATCTTGTAAAACTTTTTAAATGAAGAGAATTCAAATTATTTTTTAAGGGCGGTTTTAAAATTTACTCATATAAATTATTATAGATAATTAGAAGAAATCAAGGAAATTTTAAATTTGACAGCTGATAAATTAGATAAGATAAAATTTGGAACTGATGGGTGGAGAGGAATTATTGGATTTGATTTTAATTTATCCAATCTTTCAAGAGTTGTTGTTGCTGCATGCCAGGAGTTGCATTATCAATACTATAAAGAAGTTAATTCAAAGAAAATTATTATTGGATATGATCGTAGATTTATGGCTTGTGAATTTGCCAAGCAAATAGTGCCTTTTGTAAGAGGATGTGGTTTCGAACCGATATTATCTAATAGCTTTGTAACAACACCCTCTTGTAGTTTCTATGCCAAAGAAGTCGGTTGTCTTGGAGCGTTAGTAATTACAGCAAGTCATAATCCATATAATTGGCTAGGTCTGAAAATAAAGAGCTTTAATGGATGTTCTGTTGATGAATCTTTTACAAGTGAAATTGAAAAAAGATTAATGCTTGGAAATTCAATTGAAAAAAAAGATGGTGTTAATCAATTGGTAGATATTAAGAAATTTCATTTAGAAAGAATTAAATCTCTTTTTGATATTGACTTTATTTCCAATAGATTGAAAAAAATGAAATTAAGAATTTTTGTTGATTCTATGCATGGTTCAGCTGCAAATTGTATGGCTGAGATTTTTGCTTCTAATGATTTAGAAGTTATTTCAGAAATCAGGAAAGATGCTGATCCTTTTTTTGCAGGAAAACCTCCTGAACCTCTTTTAAATTATGTAGATGATCTAAATCAAATACTAATGAAAAATTCAACAAATGAAGTGAGAACTCTAGGAATTATATTTGATGGTGATGGTGACAGAATTGCCGCAATTGATGAAAAAGGAAGATACTCTAGTACTCAAGATTTACTCCCATACTTTATTAGCTATTTGGGAGAAATTAAAAATAATTCTTATCCAGTTTTAAAGACTGTTAGTGGTTCAGATATTATTAAAAATATATCAGAGAGTCAAAATAGAGATGTTTTTGAACTTCCAGTTGGCTTTAAATATATTGCTGAAAAAATGATTAAAGAGAAAATATTTATTGGAGGCGAGGAATCTGGGGGAGTTGGTTTTGGTGACTTTATGCCTGAAAGAGATGCTTTATATGCAGCAATGGTTTTATTAAATGGAATTGCTGAAAAATCTCAATATTTATATAAATCCTTAGATGAAATTCAAAAAGATTTTGGGCCAAGTTTTTATAAAAGAATTGATATCAAATTTCCAAATCAGTCAGAAAAAAATAACGTAAAAGAATTTATCATAGATAATATTCCTGAGAATATTAATAATCACAAGTTAAAAAGTATCTCAAAGATTGATGGAATAAAGTTGAGAATTGATAAAAATTTTTGGCTTCTTTTTAGGTTTTCAGGAACGGAACCTCTTTTACGGTTATATTGTGAAGCACCAAAAGAATCTTATTTAGATGAGTTATTAGAGTGGGGTCAAGTATTTATAAATTTGGTAGGAAAATAAGGATGAAAAATTTATATTTAGCAAGTAAGAATAAAGGTAAAATTGAAGAATATAAGAAATTGCTTGTTGGAGTTAATTGTAAATTATTACTCCAGCCAGAATCAATAGAAGTTGAAGAGGATGGACTGACATTTAGAGATAATGCAATTAAAAAAGCGAGTGCAGTTTCGAGAAAAACAAATAATTTCTCAATAGCAGATGATTCAGGAATTTGTATTGAAGCACTAGATGGTAAGCCTGGCATTTACTCATCTAGATATGCAGAAAATGATCAGAAGAGAATTGAACGAGTTTTAAAAGAACTTGATGGAGTTCAAAATAGAAATGCTTTCTTTATTGCCAATATTTGTGTTTGTTCCCCAAGTGGTGAAGTGATAATTGAATCCGAGGCCAAATGTCATGGCAATATTATTTTAAATCCGAGAGGAAAAGGTGGTTTTGGGTATGACCCAATTTTTGAGGAGAGTTCTACTAGATTAACTTTCGCAGAAATGCATAATGAGATTAAAGATTCTTGTAGTCATAGAGGTAAAGCATTAAAAAAAATTATTCCGGATTTAATTGAAATTTTTTTTTAAATTTAATTAATCCAAGATCCATGAAGCCCATGAGGAATTGAAATGGGTAATTCATAAATAGCTAATTCTTTTAAGTCTTTTGCGTCTAATATCACTAAATCACTTCCTCTTCTTTCTCCGTTCCATAGAAGAATAAATAAAAATCCCTCATCTTCTTTTGAAGAGTTTTCTGATGGTACCATTATTGGTTCACTTACGAATCCTCTTGGACCTGCTGACCAAGAAATCTCTTCATTAGAAATTAAATTTATTTTTTTTATTGCTTGAAGTGGAGCGTTACCCAGATTTTGCGATGTGCTTGCCATCCAACTAAAAGTTGCTGTTAATCCTAAGTTTTTAGGATTAACAACAGCAAATTCACAACATTGTTCACTTAAAGTTTCAAGTTCACTAGTTTTTTTCTTGAGATCGATAATTGATCTTTTCAGTTTTCCTTCTGGATATTTATCAAAGTCAATATCCCTAAAATTCTCATCTGGACCAACTGATGGGAAATCATCATAAAAAATACTATCTAATACGATTTTGGAATCTTTTTCAAATGCATTTACATGATGAAAAACGAATCCTTCTGGAGCATCTATTGTTATAGGGGGCTGACCTCTAAATAATCCACTTTCTCTAGGGATAATAAAAAACTTTGCTTTTTTATTTGGGTTTGACTTTAGACATTGTGCTGCTCCTCTTTGACCCATTACAAATGGAAGAGGATTGAAATCAATAGCATTCTGTAAAAATATTGCCCAATTAGTTGTAATTGCGAAATCATGAAGGAATGCAAAGCCATTAAAGGTATCTTTTCTGTCGAAAATGAGCTCTCCAGAATTTGCACCAGCATTATTAAATTCCATTAATCTAATGGAACTTTTTGGCCCGGTTTGTACTCCAAAAGTGACTAAAAGTTCAGAAGATACGTTTGAGTTTAAATCTGTTTTGGGATGGGCACTAAATGCTTCGTTAGGTTTGAGTACCCCTTTTAATGTTGTTAAACCAATAGTGTCAAGACTATCAGGATCCATTGCATGTGGACCGGCTGCTTCCCATAATGCGAGAATTTCATCTCCTAATTTAACGACATGAGTATTAGCGATATTTTTGAATTTTAGATCTAATGCATTATTTAAAATTCCTCCATTTTTTTGTGTCCCAAAAACACCTCTATAAATAAATTTATTTATTTTTTCTTCTTCCAAATAGCCTTTAGTTTTAACAAATCTATTTGTTAAAAATGGCTGACCATTTTCGAATTTTATGGATGTTATCATTCCATCACCATCAAATGGATGATGTACCCATTGTCCACCTCTCTCTAATATTCCTGGTCCATTTCTTAATAATGTTCCATTTAAATTTTTAATATTATTACCTTTGCGAATTTTAAGATGCTCCTTGGTTAGCTCTTTTTCTACGTTTTGATACGCACTTGACCAATCTTCTTTATTAAAACTTTTAAATTCACCAATTTTTTTATCTTGTAAATTTGTCACAACAAAATTATTACTTTATCTATATTCGCCAAAAATCAACTGAATTGTGGCTGATTCGAAAAAATTCCTATTTTATTGATTTTCTAGCATTCCTTTACTGCTTGGAATTGAATCAGATCTTCTTAGATCTATTTCAGTAGCCATTCTCATTGCTCGTGAAAAAGCTTTAAAGCAAGCCTCAACTATATGATGTGAATTACTACCTCTTATTTGATTAATATGCAGAGTAATGCCACTGTTATTTACAAAGGCAATAAAAAACTCTTTTACTAGTTCAGTATCATAATTTCCTATTCTAGGGGCTCTTAATTGAAGATCATAAGATAGATGCGGTCTGCCAGAGCAGTCTAAAGTGACTTGAACTAATGCTTCATCTAATGGGGCAAAAAAATGTCCAAATCTGCTTATTCCTTTTCTTTCTCCCAAGGCTTTTGAAAATGCCTTGCCTAATGCGATTCCTACATCTTCATTTGTATGATGATCATCAATATGGGTATCTCCTATTGCTTTTATTTTTAAATCGAACAAACCATGACTGGATATTTGATGAAGCATATGATCTAAGAATGGTATCCCGGTATCAATCTCAGAAATTCCATTTCCATCTAAGTTTATAAATACAGAAATTTCTGTTTCATTCGTTTTTCTTTTTATTTCAGATTGCCTTAGAGATGACATTTTTATGCAAAAAACTTAGTTTACATTCCATTAATGCAGTAACCCGCATCAACATAAATTGTTTGGCCTGAAATGCCGCTAGAGAGATCACTCAATAAAAAAGCGGCAGTATTACCTACTTCTTTTTGAGTGACTGTTCTGCGTAAAGGAGCCTTTTCTTCAACATTGTGAATCATATCTAAAATGCCACCTATAGCAGAACTCGCAAGTGTTCTTATAGGCCCAGCACTTATTGCGTTAACTCTGACTTGTTTTTCGGGACCAAGTTCTGCAGAAAGATATCTTACTGAAGCTTCTAAAGCTGCTTTAGCAACTCCCATCACGTTATAATTAGGAATCGCCCTTTCTGATCCTAAATAAGTTAATGAGACAACTCCAGCACCATCACTAAAAAGTGGTTTTGCTGCTTTACATAAAGGTGCTAACGAATACGCACTTATATTAAGAGCCCTATCAAAACCCTCTGAAGTGGTAGCACTATAATCCCCAATCAATTCATCGCGTCCTGCAAATGCTAGGCAGTGCACTAATCCGTCAATTTGCCCCCAATTGTCTTTTATATTTTTAAAGATTTCTTCAATTTGAGCTGGATTTTGAACATCAAGAGGCAAAAATAACGATGGGTTTAAAGGTTCAGTTAGTTCTCTAACTTTAGACTCGAATCTTCCCTTATCATCAGGCAAATATGTGATTCCAAGTTCTGCGCCAGCTTTTGAAAGTTGTTGAGCGATACCCCATGCTATTGAACGATTGTTGGCAATTCCTGTAACAAGAATTTTTTTGCCAGTTAGATTTAGAAGCATTTTGTTTATTATTTCTATTATTCTCCTATATGAAAGTACCTATCTTTGCGGATTACTGCAAAATATACAATAATTTTCAAATATCAAAGAATTTTTAACTTTAACATGGTCAGAACAAACTCTATGGTTTTGGAATTAGGTTTTCATTTACCTAATTTCCAAATGTTAAATGCTAATTCTTCAAAAAAAGAATATTTTAATTCTCATAATCTAGATAATCGGCATTTACTTTTAATGTTTATTTGTGCCCATTGCCCATTTGTTAAATATATTGAGAATCAAATTTTCACCTTAAGTAAAGAAATTGAAAATACAGTTCAAACAGTTGCAATTTCTAGTAATAATATTATCACTCATCCTTCAGATTCTCCTAAAAATTTGAGATTACAAGCACAATCACAGGGATGGAGTTTTCCTTATCTATATGATGAAAATCAAAATTTTGCTAAGGAATTAAAAGCGGCTTGTACCCCAGATTTTTATCTTTTTTCAAATGAAGGAGATGGTGATTTTTTATTGTTTTATCATGGCCAATTAGACGATAGTAGACCAGGTAATAATATCCCTCTTTCTGGAAAAGATTTACACTCTGCTGTAAAAGATTTGAATCAAGATAATTCTTATCCTTTAAATCAGACGCCTTCTTTAGGATGCAATATAAAATGGACTCCTGGTAAAGAACCAAGTTGGTTTAATTGAATTAAAAATTTTTTTTACCCATAGAAATATGGTTTAGGGTTAATATATTCACTATGCAGATACCTCCATTTACTTTAAATAGGCAGTACCAAGAAATTGGCTTAGAAATTGAGAGTGAGGTTTCTAAAGTTTTAAAAGGCGGTCAGTATATTGGAGGACAAGAAATTGCCAAATTTGAGGAGAGTTTTTCTAATCTGATTGGTGTTGAAAATACTATTGGATGTAATAGTGGAACTGATGCTTTAGTATTAGCTTTGCGAGCATTAGATATTGGTGTGGGTGATGAAGTTATTACCTCATCTTTTAGCTTTTTTGCGACTGCAGAGGCTATTAGTGCAGTTGGTGCTAATCCTGTTTTGGTAGATATAGATCCAGAAACTTATCTCATTAATCCTGAACTAATAGAACAAGAAATAAATTCTAATACCAAGGCAATTATGCCAGTTCATCTATTTGGGAATGCAGTGAATATGACCTTAATAAAATCTTTGGCCAAGAAATATGATTTAAAAGTAATCGAAGATTGTGCACAGGCTACGTGCACAATGTGGGAAAATTCCAAAGTTGGTAGTATCGGTGATATAGGTTGTTTTAGCTTTTTCCCTACTAAAAATTTAGGAGCTGCTGGAGATGGTGGGGCAGTAACAACATCAGATCAGAAGATTGCCAAAAAAATTAGAGAACTGGCTGTTCATGGCAGCCCAATAAGATATCACCATACCCAAATTGGATATAACAGCAGACTTGATACCATTCAAGCTGCCATATTAAATATTAAAATTAAATATATTAAAAAGTGGATTAATAATCGCCAAAAAATTGCTAATAATTACCTTGATTTATTAGAAAAAAATCCATTTATTAGTTTTCCAAAAATTAGCTCTGAGTCAATTTCCCATTCTTGGAATCAATTTGTCATCAAATTAAGAAACGATAATTATTTTTTAAATGAAGATTTTTCAAATTTATTTGATACCGATTGCAAAAAATACTATTCCTTAAGGAATTTGGTAAAACAACAACTTTTTGAAAAAGGTATTAATTCAATAATTTATTATCCAATTCCAATACACGCACAAATAGCTTACAAAAATAAAAATTTTTCTAGAACAAAACTCATAAATACAGAGAGAATTTGTACAGAAGTTCTTAGTCTGCCAATGTTTCCTGAAATTTCTTATGAAGAGCAAGCTTATATAGCAGAAAATTTAAATAAAGTTTTAAAGAATTGTATAAAGGAAATTCAAATTTCAGCATAAAGTGATTTAAATAATCTTTGTTGTATGTTGTGATTGACAATAGGGCTTGAATAATTATTTTTTTCTAAATTAGATATCTCCCCGTTCAATAATTCTGAATTTGAAACTTTAGATAATTCAGGAATCCAATATTTTATATATTCGCAAATAGGATCAAATTTTTTTGCTTGGGTATATGGATTGAAAATTCTAAGTGGTTTTGGATCCATACCGCTACTGGCGCTCCACTGCCATCCCCCATTATTTGCAGCTAAGTCTCCATCAACCAATGTCTCCATAAATTTTTTCTCGCCCATTTGCCAACTGCACATAAGATCTTTTACCAGAAATGAAGCAACTATCATCCTGCATCTGTTATGCATCCAGCCAGTTCTATTTAGTTGACGCATTGCAGCATCAACTATAGGTACTCCGGTCTCTCCGTTGCTCCAATGTTGAAACCATTCATCATTGTTTTGCCATGGAAAGTGATCCCATTTTTTTCTATATGGACCTTTCTCTAGCTCTGGGAAATGGAATAAGCAATGTTGATAAAATTCACGCCAAACAAGTTCTTTTTGCCAAGTTTCAATTGATAGATAATTTTCTTGATTTGCAAAATCTAAATTTAAATTTAATGTGGCGTTCCAAACTTTTCTAATGCTGATGGTGCCGAATCTGAGAGATGCACTTAGAAATGATGTTCCATTTTGGGAAGGAAAATCTCTTGCAGAATTGTAAGAATATATTTTGTTTTCGTTAATGAAGTTTTCTAATAATGTTTCTGCAGCATTCTCTCCAGGTCTGCATGGACAAATATTCGAACCAGGAAATTTGATATTTTTGATAAATTTCTCTAGAACCGAATCAGATAAATTTATTGTCTTACTTTCTTTGAGTTTATTATCTATATCTTTAAACTGGAAAACAACTTTATCTTGTTTATATGAACCTAATAAATTCATTTTTGATTTAAGGTTTTTATAAAAAGGTCCATAAACTGAATAAGGATTATTATTCCCTGAAAATATTTTTAAAGGTTCTAGTAATAAGTGATCCCAAGTTTCAATAACTTGAATATTTTGTTCTTTTAAATTTTTTTTTATTTGTAAATCGCGATTAATCTCATAAGGTTCAATTGATCTATTCCAAAAAACAAATTTAGCATCTATTTTCTTTGCTAATTGAGGAATTATTAATACTGGATCTCCTTCTTCCATAACTAATCTACTACCCATTTTTTTCCAATTATTTCCTAATTCTTGAAGCGAATTTCCTAGAAACCAAGCTCTTGAACTTGCATTGAAATCGTGTGAGTAATTTTTATCAAATATATAAGTTGAAGTAATAGCATTTGATAATGAAAATGCTTTGATTAAAGCTTGATTATCAAATATTCTTAAATCCTTTCTATGCCAAAAAAGTATTCTAGGTTTATTCATAATTTATCTAAAAATTGTTTAGCTCTAAACCAAGCCGTCACGGTTTTTGCGTCAAGAATTTCATCCCCACTAGAAATAAGATTATCTAGTTCGTCGGGATCTAAAATTAATACTTCTATATCTTCATCTAAATCTCCTTTAACCTCGGAATTGAGTTTGTTTAAATCACGAGCTAAAAATAAATAAATTTCTTCATCTGCATAACCAGGAGCAGGGACAAGAGTTCCTAGTTCATCCCATTTGTTTGCACAGAATCCAGTCTCTTCTTGTATTTCTCTTTTAATTGAATTAATAGGTGTTTCACCTATTTCTAAGGTACCTGCTGGAAATTCTAATAAATACCTTGAAACAGCAAATCTATATTGCCGTAGAATGATAACTTTATTGTCTTTTGTAAAAGGTACAGCTAATGCTGCGCCAGGATGCTTAATGTATCCATATTCACCTTCATGTCCATTTGGAAGCTCAATTCTATTTATTTCGAAAATAAATTTTTTTGACTTTAACTCAGATATTTTTTCTTTAAAAATGGATTTTTTTATAAGGTTTTTGTTGCCCATAATTTTTAAATAAAAACAGCCTAACAGTTATTTTTTGGTTTTGTAAATCATTTATATAGACCATTTTGGGTCATCAAACTTTATGATTTTTTGACTTCTACTTAAGATTTCAGATAGTGGTGTAATAACGAAATTCCGATTCATGAATCTAGGGTGAGGTAATGTTAATTCCGCGTCAACCATATGAAAATCTTCCCACCAAAGAATATCTAAATCTAGACATCTTGATAGCCATTTTTTACCCTTTGGCGTCTTTTCTCTTCCGAAAAATCTCTCTAACTTTTTTAGCTCTTTTAAAAGTAATTTCGCGTTTTTATTTGATGGTTCAGGAAAAGAATTACTTTTTATAATTAATAAAGTATTTAAATAATTTGGCTGCTCATTTTCAACACCATGGGGTAATGTCTCATAAATTGAAGACCAAAAAAAGTTTGCATGAAATTTGCTTTTCTCTTCTTTTTTTTTGTTGGAACTATCTCCCCACTCATTAATTATTTCCTCTATTTTTGGTTTGCAAATTAATAGTGACTCAAGAGGGCTTCCGAATTTACTATCAATATTTGCTCCGAGGGATATACATAGTCCATTTTTGATATTAAGATTTGATAATTTCACTACAAAAAACAAAGTTATTGGATAAATTCTATATCAGGCATTTTTAAATTGATTTTGAACCCCGAGTTAAAAGAAAAAGGAGAAATACAAGATTTAATGAACTCAAATGATTCTTTTAGAGCTTTTCCTTTGGCGGCAATTACGGGTCATAGCTTATTGAAATTATCTTTGCTTTTGGCAGCAGTTGATCCGAGTTTAGGAGGAGTGATTATCGCTGGCGGAAGAGGTACTGGTAAGTCAGTATTAGCTCGGGGTTTGCATACTTTACTCCCTCCTGTGGAGGTATTAGATAATGAATCAATACTGGAAACACTATCTAAGAGAAATAGTAATACTTCATTAAGACCTATCGGTAGGAACCTAGATCCCGATAAACCAGAGGAATGGGATATTAGTACTAATAAATTGTTAGAGGAGGTAATTGGAAGTGATTATTTGAATCAAATTGATGAAATTCCAAAAAAAGTAAAAGAGGCACCATTTATTCAAGTTCCCATCGGTATAACTGAAGATAGACTTGTTGGATCAATTGATGTCGCTGCCTCATTAAGTACGGGAGAACAAGTGTTTCAGCCTGGAATTTTAGCAGAAGCTCACAGAGGTGTTCTGTATGTAGACGATATAAATTTATTGGATGATGGTATTGTGAATTTAATTCTTGAAGCTATAGGAAGAGAGCAAAATAATATTGAAAGAGATGGTTTAAGCCTTTCTCATCCTTGTAAGACCCTTTTAATAGCGACTTATAATCCTGAAGAAGGAGCTTTAAGAGACCATGTTTTAGATCGTTTTGCAATTGTTCTTTCTGCAGATCAATCTATTGATAATGCTCAAAGAGTGGAGATTACAAAATCTGTGTTGTCACACGCAGAAAATAATATTAAATTTTCAGAAAAGTGGTCTGAAGAATCAGATAATTTATCCACACAATTAATTTTGGCGAGGCAATGGCTTAAGGAAGTAAAAATAACAACAGAGCAAATAACCTATTTAGTTAATGAAGCTCTCAGAGGCGGTGTAGAGGGGCACAGATCAGAATTGTTTGCAGTAAGAGTTGCTAAGGCAAATGCAGCTCTTCGAGGTGATGAGAATGTTAACTCTGAGGACTTAAAAGTCGCAGTAAGACTAGTTATTCTTCCAAGAGCGATGCAAATACCCCCTGAAAATGATGATATTCAACCGCCACCTCCAGAGGATCAGAGTCCGCCGCCCCCACCTCAATCAAACAATGAAGAGTCTGAACCTGATACTAATGAAAATGATAATGAGCAGGACAAAGAACAAGAAGAAGATAATTCTGATGGAGAAGAAGAATCTAATCCTGAAATACCTGAAGAATTTATACTAGATCCTGAGGCATGTATGGTCGATCCTGATTTATTACTTTTTTCATCAGCTAAGGCAAAAGCAGGAAATAGTGGAAGTAGATCAGTGATATTTAGTGATAGTAGAGGAAGATATGTGAAACCTATAATTCCAAGAGGAAAAGTAAAAAGAATTGCTGTAGATGCTACTCTTCGAGCTGCCGCTCCTTATCAAAAATCGAGAAGACTAAGGAATCCTAATAAAGCAATAGTTATTGAAGAAAATGATTTTAGAGCGAAGCTTCTTCAAAAAAAGGCTGGTGCTTTGGTTATTTTTCTCGTTGATGCTAGTGGCTCTATGGCTTTAAATAGGATGCAAAGCGCTAAAGGTGCAGTGATAAGACTTTTGACAGAGGCATATGAGAATAGAGATGAAGTAGCTCTTATCCCTTTTAGAGGTAATCAGGCCGAAGTGCTTTTACCTCCAACGAGATCAATAACTGCTGCAAAAAGAAGATTGGAAACAATGCCTTGTGGTGGAGGATCCCCTCTGGCGCATGGACTAACGCAATCAGCCAAAGTAGCAAAAAATGCTCTTTCTACTGGAGATATAGGTCAAGTGATTGTTGTTGGGATTACCGATGGCAGAGGAAATGTTCCATTAGGATTATCTCTAGGACAAAATAACGTTGAGGGAAAAGATAATGACAATGAAAATGTCAATTTAAAAAAGGAGGTTCTAGATATCGCTGCAAAATATCCCATGCTTGGGATAAAACTCTTAGTAATTGATACAGAGAGAAAATTTATAGCAAGCGGATTTGGTAAAGAATTAGCAGAGGCAGCTCAAGGTAAATATATCCAACTGCCAAAAGCCACAGATAAAGCAATCGCAGCTATGGCTTTAAATGCTATAAATGAATTTTAAATATTTCTCAGGGATAAATTTCGTTAAGGAATTTTGAAAGTCCAATCGTTAAATCTCTTATAGATTTAGTTAATTCTTTATCTCGTGTTAATTTTTCAAAATCATCACTCATATCATCTATTTTGGTTGAGATAGATTTAGCAGCGTTAATTGTCAACTTAATGTCATTAAGGGTTTCTTTGTCATCGATAGTAGACAAAATGTTATTCAAATGATTAGCAGCAATTGTCATTTCTTTTATTAGTGGTTCAACTCTTTGTAGTTCTTGTTTTGATAAAAAAATTAATTCATCAAGATTTTCTTGTGTTCTGTCAAATTGGTCAATTGAGTTGACGACGTTCTCAATTAAGTTTTCTTGATTTGTTTCTTTTAGAAGTTGGCTAATTCTATTAGTTATATTTGAGAGACTTGATAGTTGTTTACCTGTGATAGTGTCTCCCTGACAAATAATTAACTTGGTATCGCATTTTTCGGATATAGGTTTTGCAATGTTTTTAGGAATTGTCTTATCACTAGTTTCTAAAGCAACTTGTACATCTCCTCCAAGGAAAGAATTTGTAACTACTCTTGCAAATGCTGGCCTTGGAAGAATAATATCAGGATTATTTAAAACTATTTTTGCTTTAATTGATTCATTCGTGAACAAGATATCTTCTATCGATCCAACTAAGATTCCTCTGTAAGTAACTGGAGATTTTTTTGATAAACCGCTTGCGTTATTGAATTCAGCAAAGAGGTGCCAATTTTTTGAAGATAATCGAACTCCTCTTAGCCAAAAAGAAAAAAATGTGAATATTAAAATTCCTCCTAATAAGGAAAAACCAACTATCGAATCTCGTAAGCTTCTACGCATAATTTCTAAATGTCTTTGGGTTGCATTGGACCATCAAGTTTTCCATTCCTAAATTGAAATACATAGGGATCTTTACTCTTTTTAAATTCATCAATCGAGCCTGCCCATCTGAATTTGCCTCCATAAAGCATCAAAACTTTATCTGAAGTTCTTTCTATAGTACTAAGAACATGGCTAACCACAATAGATGATCCGCTAGCTTTATGATTTGTCTTATTAATTAAATCTTCAATTCTTGATGAGGCAATAGGATCAAGGCCGGCAGTTGGTTCATCAAAAAGTAATAGAGGTTTAGACTTTGCGTTGAGAGTTTGATCAGTAATTAAAGCCCTCGCAAAACTTACTCTTTTTTGCATGCCTCCACTTAATTCATTCGGAAGTTTATTTTCAACATTAAATAAGCCTACATCAGCTAAGCATTCAAGTACTATTTCATGAATTAACTTTTTCGATAGGTTCTTATTTCTTTTAAGGAGAAAACCTACATTTTCTTCAATAGTTAAAGATCCTAATAAAGCCGGGTTCTGAAAAACTAGTCTTACATCAGGAGGATTATTTTGATCTAATCTCAAATATGTTTGCTTCTCACCAAATATTCTTAATTCTCCTTTGGTAGGTAAAATAAGTCCTGCTAGTATTTTTAATATGGTTGATTTACCAGAGCCTGAGGGGCCAACAATTGCTAATTTCTCTCCATCATGAAGTTGGAAATTTATTTGATTTAAAACATTAACTTCCCCCCAGCTTATTGAGAGGTTTTTCGTTTCAACTGCATGCTTTGATTTTTTCAAATCTTATAAAAAACATCTATTACTTCATTTTGCCTTTTTTTAGAAATAAAAAAAGGATGTATGAATTTGATTTATAATGATCCTACATAGTTTTTAAATTTGAGAAAAATAATTTAAGAGGTTTTAAATGAATAAGGGTAAAAAAAGGATTAGAAGGTACTATAAAAATTTTAAAAAGTCTAATTTTGTCTTGTTGAACAAAATCTTAAGAATTTTGAGTTGGCTTTTGCCAGGATTGGTAATAAAAAGATGGATGCTTACATCTGCGATAGGATTTTTGACTACATTATTAGGCTTGGTAATTTGGACAAATTTAAGACCTCTCTATTGGCTTATTGAAATCTTTTTTGGGGTAATGACAGGTTTGACTAGTATTTTGCCTGTTTCATTAATGGGACCATTGATTTTTTTTGTTGGACTATTATTAATTGGGATTGGACAAAATAGAAGTATTAATTCTATTCAAAAAGCGCTTGTTCCAGAAAAAGATACATTTCTAGTTGATGCATTAAGAGTTAAAAGTAAATTAAACAGAGGCCCAAATATTGTTGCAATTGGGGGAGGTACAGGCTTATCTACTTTACTGAAAGGCTTAAAAAATTACAGTAGTAATATTACAGCAATCGTAACTGTATCTGATGATGGTGGAAGTAGTGGAATTCTCAGAAAACAACTTGGTGTGCAACCTCCAGGAGATATTAGAAATTGTTTGGCAGCCTTATCAAATGAAGAACCTACTTTAACTAGATTATTTCAGTACAGATTTTCAGTAGGAAGTGGCCTGGAAGGTCATAGTTTTGGAAATCTATTCTTGTCAGCTTTAACAACAATTACAGGCAGTTTAGAAAAAGCGGTTCAAGCCTCTAGTAAGGTTTTGGCGGTACAAGGTCAAGTTTTACCTGCAACAAATATTGATGTTATGTTATGGGCCGAATTAGAAGATGGTGAAAAAATTTTTGGTGAAAGCAAGATTAGTAAATCTAAAAAATTAATTTCGAGGATTGGTTACCTACCAGAAAATCCTTCAGCTCTTCCAAGTGCTCTTCAATCCATAAAAGAAGCTGATTTAATTATTCTTGGCCCAGGTAGTCTATACACCTCTTTATTGCCTAATCTTTTAGTGCCAGAGATAGTAGATGCAATATTGCAAAGTAATGCTCCCAAAATTTACATAAGTAATTTGATGACTCAGCCAGGAGAAACAGATGGACTTGATGTCTATCAACATATCAAAGCAATAGAAAAACAATTATCAAATTTTGGAGTTAATACTCGAATTTTTAACTCAATCTTATCTCAGATTCAATTTGAAAAGTCTCCATTAGTAGATTATTACGAAAGTAGAGGAGCAGAGCCTGTCCAATGCAATAAACAAAAATTATTATCTGAAGGTTATTATGTTCTGCAAGCACCATTATATTCAAAAAGAATAACTCCAACTCTTAGACATGATCCAAGGAGACTAGCAAGAGCAGTTATGTTTATTTACCGCAAATTAAAAAAATTAAACTAATAAGCATCTTGAAGTTCATAGAAATCTGGCTGTATATAATCTTTTCGTAATGGCCATCCTCTCCAATCTTCAGGCATTAATAGTCTTTTGGGGTTGGGATGATCAATAAAATTTATTCCATACATGTCAAAAGTTTCTCTTTCTTGCCAATCACTTCCTTTAAAAATTTTATACAAACTAGGGATTGATAAATCGGAATCTCTTTTTAAGAAAACTTTTAATCTGACTTCTTTAATTTTTTCGATTTTTTGTAAATCATCCACAATTATAAAATGGTAGAAACTAACAAGATTTTTGCCTGGTCCCTCATCATATCCTCCTTGACATTGGAGATAATTGAAACCGTAATTTCTTAAGGCGGATACTGCTTCATATAAATTATTAGGTTCCACAGAAATGTTTTCAATCCCTATGTGATCATCAGATAAGGATTGATTTGGAATTCCATCTTTAGACAAAGATTGACTTATAACCCCTTCTTTTTCAATTGAGGTGTCTGAGGATTTAGCTAAACCGTCTTTTTCCATTAATCTTCTACAGTATTAATAACTTCAGTTTTTTCTTTGTTTTCAGGAAATTCAGTTATTTTTTCTTTTTTGGAGGAAGCAATAACGTTGTTTGAAGTTTTGTTTAGATATTCACCTGTATTTTCTGAGAAAACAAGATTCATATCATGATCAGATGTCATGTATCTGTGAGTTTGCTCTGTTTTTGTGCGTTCTAAAATTGATTCATTACCAACTTTTTTTCTTAATTTAATTACAGCATCAAAAATTGCTTCTGGTCTTGGTGGGCATCCTGGAAGGTATAAATCAACTGGTATTAATTTATCAACGCCTCTTACAGCAGTAGTAGAATCTGCGCTGAACATTCCCCCTGTGATTGTGCAAGCACCCATGGCAATCACATATTTTGGTTCAGGCATTTGTTCATAAAGTCTAACTAGGGCTGGAGCCATCTTCATCGTTACTGTTCCTGCAACTATTATTAAATCTGCTTGCCTTGGAGAGCTTCTAGGTACTAATCCAAATCTATCAAAATCAAATCTAGATCCGATTAAGGCAGCAAATTCAATAAAACAACATGCTGTTCCATACAGCAGAGGCCATAGACTGCTTAGTCTAGCCCAATTATGAAGGTCGTCTAAACTTGTCAATATAATATTTTCGCTTAAATCAGTAGTAACTTGAGGTGCGCCAAGAGGATTACAAGTTCCCTCTCGTATTTCTCTAATTGCTTTTGGGGATAATTGTGGATTCAATTTTTTAACTCCATTCTAGAGCACCTTTTCTCCATGCGTATGCCAGAGCAATAACAAGTATTGCAATGAAAATTAGAGCCTCAATGAATGCTAATAAGCCTAATCTATTGAAGGCAACAGCCCAAGGATAAAGGAATACTGTCTCAACATCAAATATAACGAAAACTAAGGCAAACATGTAATATCGAATATTAAATTGAATCCATGCTCCTCCTATAGGCTCCATTCCAGATTCATAAGTAAGTTTTCTTTCCCCTGTTCTGCCTTTTGGGGCAACGATAAGATTAGTAACTAGAGCTAGTATTGGAACAGCTGCGGCAATTAGAAGGAAACCTAAAAAATATTCATAGCCAGTTAATAAAAACATCTTAAAAATTAATTTTGAATAAAAGTCGCTTAATTAAGCAAAATCTTTTAAAGTTCTTAAAGAACAATAATAAACCGTGAGTGAAAACATTCAACCAGCTTCTGAGGAAAACAAAATAGTTGAAAATTTTGAGAAAGAAAAACTTTCTGAAAACTCCTCAATAGTAAATGTCGAGCAAACTATTCCTAATCTAGAACAAAATAGATTCGAATGTAGAAGTTGTGGATTTATTTATGACCCGTCTGAAGGAAATAAAAAATTAAACATACCTAAAAATACCCCTTTTTCAGAGTTGGATGGCAATACCTTCGCTTGCCCAGTTTGTCGAGCTGGTAAAAATTTTTATAAGGATATAGGTCCTAAATCTAAACCTAGTGGTTTTGAAGAGAATTTAGTTTATGGATTTGGATTTAATAGTTTACCTCCCGGACAAAAAAATATATTGATTTTTGGAGGGTTGGCGTTTGCTGCTGCTATGTTCCTTTCTTTGTACTCTTTGCATTAATATAATTAAATGAAAAATTTTTTTACTAGTTTTCCTAATCTTCTTTTATCTGTAGTTCTCTGTTTTGTTTTAAGCAGTTGTTCATCTACAGGTGTCAAGATGAACGAAAGCAGCCCTTGGAAAACAATTCAGTTTGAAGATCAGGCTAATGCTTTAGATGTTGATTTTATAGATGATAATCATGGGTTTTTAGTAGGCTCAAATAGATTGATTATGGAATCAACTGATGGTGGTGAAACATGGGAAAAAAGAACATTAGATATTTCCGCTGAAGAGAACTTTCGCCTTCTAGATATTGATTTCAACGGTTCTGAAGGTTGGTTAATTGGGCAACCCTCTCTAGTAATGCATACTGTCGATCAAGGTAAAAATTGGACTAGGCTTTCACTTGGAAAGTTACCAGGCCAGCCTTTCTTAGTTACCACTATTAATGATGGAGTTGCACAATTGGCGACAACCTCTGCAGCTATTTATGAAACTTCCAATAGCGGTGAAACATGGGAGGCAAAAGTATCAGACCCATCGGAACAAGGAGGTATAAGAGATTTAAGAAGAACATCTAGCGGTGATTATGTGAGCGTAAGCAGTCTTGGAAATTTCTTCTCTACTCTTGATAGCGATAGTAATACTTGGATTGCTCACCAAAGAGCAAGTAGTAAGAGAGTGCAAAGCATTGGTTTCAATCCAGAAGGAAGTTTATGGATGCTTTCAAGAGGTGCGGAAATTAGATTTAATGAAGATTCTAATAATCTAGAAAGTTGGTCAAAGCCTATAATCCCTATTCTTAATGGTTACAATTATCTAGATTTGGGATGGGATCCAAATGGTGACATATGGGCTGGTGGTGGTAATGGCACTTTAATAGTAAGTAAAGATCAAGGGGAAACTTGGAATTCAGATCCTCTTGCTTCTGCATTGCCTACTAACTACATAAAAATAGTTTTTCTTGATAAGGAGTCTTTAAATAATCAAAAAGGATTCATACTTGGCGAGCGTGGTTACATTCTTAAATGGAATGGCTAAAACTGTAATAACTTAAGAAAATAATAAAAAAAATCTTAATTTTTGATGAATTTAACAACTGTCTGTAACCAAGCTGTTAATTTCTTCGCGAACTTATGATTTTACACTGTAAGATCATATGGTAAACATTTGTGATTATGGCCGCAGGTTCAACGGGTGAACGCCCATTCTTTGAAATAATCACCAGTATTAGATACTGGATTATTCATGCAGTAACATTACCAGCTATTTTTATAGCAGGCTTCTTATTCGTATACACAGGTTTGGCTTACGACGCTTTCGGCACTCCTCGTCCTGATAGTTATTTTCAGGCATCTGAAGCAAAAGCTCCTGTTGTAACACAAAGATTTGATGCTAAGTCTCAACTTGATTTAAGAACAAAATAATTATGTCTAATTCTCAAGCTCCAATGCAGGCTGCGGAAGTCCGCGTTTATCCTATATTCACTGTTCGTTGGCTAGCAGTTCACGCTTTAGCTATTCCATCAGTATTCTTTTTGGGTTCTATTGCTGCTATGCAATTCGTAGCCCGATAAATTTAACAATCATGCAAGTAAACGAAAATCCTAACAAAGTTCCAGTTGAACTTAATCGTACAAGCCTTTATTTGGGCTTATTATCAGTCTTTGTATTGGGAATTTTATTTTCCAGTTACTTTTTCAATTAAATTAAAACTATGAGTAAATTAAAAGGACCTGATGGAAGAATTCCAGATAGACTTCCCGACGGTAGACCAGCAGTTGCATGGGAAAGAAGATGGACTGAAGGAACTCTTCCTCTATGGCTTGTTGCTACAGCAGGTGGAATTGCAGTTATCTTTGTTTTAGGAATATTCTTCTATGGCTCATACCAAGGCGTTGGAGCTGGAGGTTAACAAATCCTTACCTTGACCTGATAATCACTTATATCTAATAAGGCTAATAAGAATCAGTAAATATCCTTAGTCTCTCTTTTGTGGAGCTTGGGATATTTTCTTTTTGAGTTATTAATCCATCTTTTAATGAAAAATGAGACTTACTTTTGGGTCTTTCTTTTTCAATTAATTTAGCTACTTCAAATATTATTTTATTAGCCACTTCAGTATTTGATCTAAGATTATCCAAAACCATCTCTACAGAAACTTCTTGATGTGTTTGATGCCAGCAATCATAATCAGTAACCATAGATAATGAGGAGTAAGCTATTTCAGCTTCTTTAGCTAATCTTGCTTCTGTATGGTTCGTCATTCCAATTATTGAACATCCCCAACTTCTATATAAATTAGATTCTGCTCTAGTTGAGAAAGCGGGACCTTCCATTGCTAGATAGGTACCCCCTCTATGCAATTGTCTACCGCCAGGAATATTTTTTTCTCCTATTTCACTTAAAATACGAGATAAATTTGTGCAAAAGGGATCTCCCATGGTTACGTGTGCCACAGCTCCGTCGTTAAAGAAGGTTGCAGGTCTATTTTTTGTCCGGTCTATAAATTGATCCGGAACCACTATATCAAGTGGCCTTATCTGTTCCTGTAATGAACCAACTGCTGATGGAGCAATAATCCATCTTACTCCTATTGATCTTAGAGCCCAAATATTTGCTTTGTAAGGGATTTCAGAAGGATTTAATCTATGTGTTCTGCCATGCCTAGGAATGAATGCTATCTCTAGATTTCCAAGACTATATACTCTTATTGAATCAGAAGGTTTACCATAGGGAGTATTGATTTCTATTTCTCTGCAGTACTCTATTTGATCCATTGAATAAAATCCACTCCCACCTATTACTCCTAATCTTGATTTTTCAATTGGTAATAAATGTTCTTTATTCATAGTGATGTAAATGACTTTTAATCATCTAGTACTAATTGGAGGAGGACACACAAACGTTCTTCTAATGAAGAAATGGTTAATGTGTCCTAAATTAATGCCAGAAATTCCTGTTTCAATTATATCTAGAGATTCTCATTTGGTTTATTCGGCGATGTTCCCATCGGTACTTTCAAAATCAATTTCTTTAGAAGAGAGTTTAATTGATATAAAATCGTTAGCAAAGAATGCAAAAGTATCTTTTATAGAAGAAGAGGTAAAGGATATTGATTTCAATTTAAAGAAAATTGTTTTAAGTAATAGACCCTCAGTTAATTTTTCGAAGTTGGTGCTTAATTATGGAAGTCAAACAATAATTCCAAAAGAATTTGAGTCACTAGTTAAAAATCGAAATGCTTTTTCAATAAAACCTTTTTTAAGGGCTTATGTCTCAATACAAAAAGAGGACATTTTTGATTCAGTTAATGAACGTCCATTTGTAATTGTTGGGAGTGGCCTTGCTGCAATTGAAGTATCATATGCTTTGAGAAAAAGATGGAGAGATAGACCTTTAAAACTATTATGTGATTCAAGAAAAATTTGTAATACAATTTTAAAAAGTTTAAGGAATTCCAATATTGATTTAGTTGAAAACCTTAATTTCGATTATGGAAAGATACTTTTATGTACTGGAAATACATCTCCTTTATGGGTACAAAAAAAATTACTAGATTCTGATTTTAATGGAAGAATAATCACAAATCGGAATTTGCAGTTGAAAAGTTTTTCCGGAATTTTTGCTGCGGGTGATTGCGCAGTTTTAGAATCAGCAAAAAGACCAGCATCAGGAATTTTTGCAGTAAAAGTTGTAAATACATTAGTCCAAAATCTAAGAAGGGATATAGAAGGGGGATCATTAAAAAAGTGGTTTCCTCAAAGGATCGGATTGCAAATAGTTAATACATATCCAAGCCATTATCCAAAGGCTTTTGCTGTTTATCGCAATTTTGTTTTTGGCCCTTCTTTTCTTTTTTGGATTTTAAAGCATAAAATTGATTTGAAATTTATAAATAAATTTAGATCAAAAAGTCTAATTATGAAAAGTAGTGGAAAAAATATTTCATTGAATGATTGCAGGGGATGTGCAGCTAAAATTCCTCAGTTTGTTTTGAATAAATCATTAATAAAATCTAATTTAGATTCTTTTGCCTCATCACCTGAAGATTCAGTTGAGATATATCAAAATAGTCAAGCTATTATTTTGCAAAGTGTAGACGGATTTCCTGCTTTGGTAAGTGATCCTTGGCTTAATGCCAAAATTACTACTTTGCATGCTTGCTCAGATTTATGGGCATGCGGAGCAAAACTTTCATCCGCGCAGGCTTTAATTTCATTACCAAAAGTTGAAAGGGAATTTCAGAGTTACCTTTTTTCTCAATCCCTCCAAGGTATTAAATCAACAGTTGAGGATCATGGAGGTGAATTACTTGGAGGCCATACTTTCGAGGCAAGAAGTTTAGCAAATAAACCTTATTCATTAGGAATAGATATTTCTTTAACTGTTCAAGGCATTTTAAAAAATGGAGCAAAACCATGGCTTAAATCTGGAATGAAAGACGGAGATATTCTTATGATGTCTAGACCTCTTGGCGTTGGGATTTACTTTGCCGGGCAAATGCAAAATATTAATGTGCTAGGTAGTTCTTCTGCAATGATTAATAATTTAGTAAAGAGCCAGCAATATTTGATTGATGAAATTTATCTTTTTCAAGATCACTTTAAGGAATCATTAGTCAATGCTGCTACTGACATTACTGGATATGGATTTATTGGACATCTTAAAGAGATGGTTGAATCATCTAATTTATACAGGAAAAGCAATAATCTAGAGCCTGTAAAAGTTGTATTAGATTTATTTGCATTTAAAGCTTATCCTGGAGTATTTGATTTAATAAGAAAAGATGTTAAAAGTTCTTTCTTTGAATCTAATAAAGAAATTTTTGACAAAATTTATAAAGGAAATCAGCAAAAAAAAATAATTAATTTTTTAAACGAAAATTCATTAGATAAAAAGACTTTTAACGAAAGAACGTCACTACTATTAGATCCTCAAACTTGTGGCCCCTTGTTGATTAGTTGCAATCGTAAATATGAAAATACTCTTAAAGATAAATGGTATAAGGTTGGAGAAGTTGTAAAAATGTAATCAATTTCTATTCAGGTTGTCAATTTCCAAGTATCTTAATCTTTTTATTTCCTTGCCCATTTCCTTCCCTGGATCCCATCCTTCTTTTTTTAATGTTTCGCCATCTTTTTTAGATTTTATGGATTTGTAAATAAATAACCACTTAAAAAAGTTACGCCAGTACATACCTCCATCACAAATTAATAATTTGACTGTCTCATCATTAAGGTTTCTGACCTCAATAAATTCCGTCCAACTTGATGGAGAAAAATGCATGAATTTTTTTTGGTTGATTTTTAATATCTTTTTTATATTTGAATAATCTTCTAATATTTTTTTCTCACTATTATTTACCAAAAATCTTTGACATGCTTTTTCTAAATCTTCTGCATCTTTTAGCAAGTAAAGCATATAATTTCCATTCAACTTTTCAATCCAATTTAGTCCTCTTAAAAACCTTTTATCGACTTTAATATTTTCATTAAAAATTGAGATAATTTCCCATTTATGAATTATGGAAATTACATTATTCAAATTATCGTGTTTGTATATTTCAGCTAGTTCCATCCTTATTCGTATGCCGATTGCAGGCGGGAAAATCATTTTCTGACGAGTTTCTGAACTTTTCCATGGCCATTTTCTAACTGTTTCTTGAGATTGTTTAAGGGAATTATTTGAAATATTGAAATTTAATCTTGAAGCATATTTTGCACATCTAATTAATCTACTTGGATCATCTGAAATACTATTACTGTGAAGTAAGTTTAATTTTTTACTTTTTATATCAGAAATTCCTCCATAAAGGTCATAAATTTTCCTTGTTGAGACCTCGAAGGCTATTGAATTTATAGTAAAATCTCTCCTCTTAAGATCTTCCTCAATAGTACTTTTAGTTACTATGGGATTTAACCCTGGAGCAGAATAAATTTCTTTTCTTGCAGAAGCAATATCAATTTTATAGTTATTAATATTTATTTCTACAGTGTTGTATAAATTAAATTCCTTGATTAAACATAAATCTACATTTACGATATTTTTTTTTATAAATTTTGCTAGAGAAATAGAAGAACCTTCAATAACAAGATCTATATCTACAGGTTCAGAAAAAGATTTTTTGTGAAATTTTCTAATTAATAAATCCCTAAGATAACCGCCAACAAAAGCTACCTTAGTCTTATTATTGGATTCTATGTATTTAGTAATTAGGTTATATAGATTAAATGGAATCTTGATTAATTCCTCTTGGATGTAATCAGCGATGTCATTCATAACTTTTAACTTACATAACGAATTGGAGCTAATCTGGGATCTAGAATTTTACTTCCTTTATCACCAAATTTTACTGCTAAGGATATTTTTTCACCGCTCCCAAAAATATGTATAATTTCACCTTTCCCAAATTTTGAGTGAATTAGTTTATCTCCAACTATCCAGCTTTTCCCTTTACTGGGTCCTGAATATAATTTTCTTACTGCATTTATTGGTTTGTTAACAAATTCATTTGGATTATTTCGATCAACTCTGGTTAAACGATCAAGATGCCAATCTCTTCTAATTGAAGCACCTCCAGTTTGGGGTAATTCACCATCCATTAAATCTTCAGGTATTTCCGAAAGAAATATAGAAGGAATTGTTGCTTCACGCATTCCACCCCATAATCTTCTTTCTCTGGCATGACTTAAGAAAACTCTTTCTTTAGCTCTAGTAATACCTACATAACATAATCTTCTTTCCTCTTCTAGAAGTGAGGGAGTATCTATTGATCTATGACTCGGGAAGAGACCTTGTTCTAGTCCAGTGATAAAAACATTTTGAAATTCTAAACCCTTACTATTGTGTAGAGTCATAAGAGTTACGGAGTTAGGATTATTTTTCTTCGTATCATTATCAGTTGTTAAGGCTGCTGTTGAAAGAAATCCCTCTACATCACCACTTTCTGTTTCTTCTTCATATTGAGTAGCTGCATTAATTAGTTCTTGCAAGTTATTTCTTCTATCTTCAGATTCTTCAGTACCACTAGCTAGCAAGTCACTTAAATAGCCACTTTTTTCTAAGATTAGTTGTAGTAGTTGAGCAGGGCCTGAATTTTCAAGATAACAAAGTAGATCATTCATAACTTCAGTAAATTTATTAATTCCTTTTGATGATCTACCTATTGTTTCTTCAAGACTTTGCTTATCATTAAGTACCTCCCACAATGGAATATTTAACCTGTTGGATATTTCATTAAGTTTTTGAATAGTAGTCTTCCCAATCCCTCTTCTGGGTACATTTATGATCCGTAAAAGACTTACATTATCTGAAGAATTAACCAGAACTTTCAAATATGCTATTGCATCTTTAATTTCCCTTCTATCATAAAAACGCAATCCTCCGAAAATTGTATAAGGAATGCGCCACCTTACTAAAGATTCCTCCAATACTCTTGACTGAGCTCTTGTTCTATATAAAATTGCAAAATTTTTCCAAATTGGGTTTTGATTATAGTTATTGAGTGATTTTATTTTGTTAGTAATTGCTTCTGCCTCAGAAATTTCATCATCACAGCTGAGTAACTTTAAAAGTTCCCCTTTTTCTTTAGTAGCCCTTAAGACTTTATCAATTCTTTCAGAGTTGTTTTCAATTAGCGAATTTGCAGCATCAAGAATATTAGAAGATGACCTATAATTTTCTTCTAATTTAATTAAAGATGATTTTGTATCATCATTAAATGAAGTTTTAAAATCTTCTTGAAAACCAATGAGTATTCTAAAGTCAGCTGCTCTGAAACTATAAATGCTTTGATCAGCATCCCCTACCACAAAAATTGACCTATCTTCCCAATTAAAGAATTTTTTTGGTTCAGTATTTCCAGTAGTAATTAATTTGATAAGTTCATATTGTGTTCTATTTGTATCTTGATATTCGTCAACTAGAACATGTTGAAATCTTTTGTGCCAGTAATCTCTTACTACATCATTTTGCCTCAATAAGAAAACAGGCAAAAGTAGAAGATCATCAAAATCTAAAGAATTATTTTTTGAAAGCGAAATCCTATATCTCTTGTATGCTTCTGCAACTGTTTTATCAAAATTATTATCTGCTTTTTCAAAGAGATCATTCGAAGTTAGGCATTGATTTTTAGCATTACTTATTAATCTTTTAATCTTTTTGGGGTCATATCTTTTGGGATCAAGATTCATATCTTGACTGATAATTTCTTTGACTAATGTTTGGGAATCTGTTTCATCGTAAATTGAAAATTGCCTTGTCCATTTTAAACCTTCTGGGTCATTATATTTTTCAATATCATATCTTAGAAGTCTCGAAAATAAAGAATGGAAAGTACCGATCCAAAGGTTCTGAAGCCTCTCTTGGTGAATGTTTGTTCTTAATTGGTTTTGATCAATTTCTTTGAGAGTTGTCCAAGGCTGACCAAATTGATTAAAAGCTAGTTCTTGGGCTAGAAGAACCTCCAATCTTGCTTTCATTTCTTTAGCAGCCTTGTTAGTGAAAGTTACTGCAAGAATGTTATAGGGATCTATAGATTTATTTTCAATAAGATTTGCAATTCTGTGTGTAAGTGCCTTAGTTTTTCCGCTACCTGCACCTGCTACAACTAATAGAGGTCCATAAACATGATTTACTGCTTGAAGTTGCTCATTGTTTAAGGACTTAAAAAGGAAATTGTTGGTTTGAGGCACTGTTTGGAAGGGTTTTTCAAAATTCAGACTTTACTATGAGGATCAGATTCCGTTTCAAGGTCTTTTAGTGCTTTTTTTAAATTTATAAGTTCATTATTATTATTAATTATTTCTTCAAATTTAATTTGAGGCATCCTTAATTTCATACTTCGGTCAAGAATTTCTTTTTCCAATCTCTTTTTATATGAGGAAATAAGTTTCTTTGATAATTTTAAATCTTGTTGATCCAAAACTTTATAAAAATGTAATTTTATACTAGCGGAAAAAATAATTTTTTATTTGAATTATTTCAACTATCTCTTTGGAATGAAGTTATTAATTAAGAAGCGTTGCGATAATTTTGAAATTTTATTGTATTTACTAGCTTTGTACTATTCTAAGATTCGAACTTTAATTTTTTATATTTAATAATGTCAGTTTTAAAGAATAACCCACTATTTTCCGCTGATAAGAAATTAAATGATTTAAGCAATATAAAAGAATTTATTAATAGTGCAAACTCAAGATTAGATGCAATAAGCTTAATTACCAAAAATTCACATGCAATTGCAGCAGACGCTGTAACATCAATGATTTGCGAAAATCAAGATTCAGTTAATTCAAAAATATCTTTAAATACAACCAACAAGATGTCCGTTTGTTTAAGAGATGGAGAAATAATCCTAAGGATTGTTACTTATCTATTAATTTCTAATGACGAATCAGTTTTAGAAAAAAGTTGTTTGAAGGATCTTAAAAATACTTATCTTGCTCTTGGGGTACCTTTAAGAAATGCAAGAAGGGTCATTGAATTAATACGAGAGGCAACAATCTCTGATTTAAACTTTACAGTTAATAATATGAACGGAAACAAAGGCTTCCTTCCTGATTTAATTTCTGAAACAGAGTTTCAATTTGAAAGGATAATTAATCTTTTAAACTAGCTAAATTTCTTATTTCAGAAGTATGGGAAGTCTGTATTACTGAGTTATTTTCAAGATTTCTAATAGTAGAAAATCTGGATCTTATGTGAGTCGATAAAAAGGAAATTCTTTCTTCAGAAACTGTTGATTTGTAAAAAGTTTTTATGTTTAAATTATTTTGTTCATCAACGAAATAATTTGATGATGAAATAAAAGATTCTGTATAACCTTTATTTCGTAAAACAATTCCTGAATTTTCATCCTTGGGTAAAAATATCAAAATAGTTTCATCTCCCTCACTAATATCATCATCGTTCCAATCACTAATAGCTTTCCATTTTATAGAAATGGCTATGCTCTCTACGTTTAAACTGAGTTTGTAATTTTTAAAAATTTCAATAACTTTTTTATTTTTCGGGTTGATATGCCTTATATATATTTTACTAGTTGTGTTTTCAAATTCCTGAAAAGCTAAAGCATGAGTGCTTCTTATAGATTTCCACTCTCCTATACTTTTATCGATAAATTGATTAATTGTTGTTAGATTCTTCGTCAAGTTTATCTTCTGCAGAATGATTTTCTGCTTTTTGAATCATTCGTACCATTGAATCCACCATTAATCTCTTTGCAGAAGTTACTTTTAATCCAGAGGGTGTGGTTGATATTTGTTCTCCAGGGCGAGCATATGAAGTTGGTCTAAATGGAGTCATCTAATGAACTTTAAAAAATTAATCGATTTCTATTCTTGCATGAATTCTTATTGATATAGTTCTTGTTTGCAAAAATGTCATATCTCTCTTCTTTTTAATACAGAATTTTTAACTGTTTTGCTATTTAGGTAATTTATTTTTTGCTAATCCTGAAAGAGTCGCTAAAGCAAACATTCCCAATAAAGCAATTCCTAAAAATAATCCTGCGCCCTGGCTTACTCCAGCTCCAACTGCTACAAGTATAGAGTCACTAATTAGAAGACTTATTAATAATGCTGGAGTAAATATTTTCCAGCGAGTACCTCCGATACCAATTGCGTAGCTTAGAAAATCAAAAAGGCCAGTCATTAGTAAGCCAGTCATAAGAAAGAAATTTTCCTCTAGTTGGTTCTGATTAAAACTTTCAATCTTGTTCATTGCTTTCGGGCCAACTAATTTACGTACAGGAACGCGACCATAATTTCTTGCAATAAAGAAAGCAGCTTGGCAAAAAACGATATCAGAAAAGATTATTGTCACGTAACCTTTTTGAAATCCTAGTAATGAACCGGCTAGCAGAGAATAAGCTGAACTTGGAAGAGCAGGTAAAATAATACTTACTCCTCTAAGTATGAATATTCCAAAAGGAGCCCAAATCCCCATACTTTCTATTTTGTTCCTTAGAGGTTCAATCCCATAATTTTGGATTAAATGAATCAATACAACAAATATTGCAATGAAAAAAACTACTGAGAGAAATTTCTGTATTTTATTCATTATTTTTCTAATAAATTTATTGGAAGTAAATTATTTATTTTAATATTTGATTCTATCTATAATAGAAATACTAATCAATAAAAATTTTTACAAATTTTTAATCTTATATTTCTTCCCAATAAAAGATTTTTGTATTCCATAAGTAGTTATGATTGATTCTAAGAATAAAGTCAATTCAATATTTTTAAGAAATATCATTTTTCTAGTCCTTTCGATTATTGTTTCCTTTTGTATTTCAATAAAAAAATCAGATGCTTTGCCTCATGAATGGGTTGGAGTCACTAAAAGTGAATATGGAGAACAGTTATGGGATAGGCAAAGTATAAAAAGGAATGAAGACGGGTCTGTGAGAATATTGAGTAAATTTATTCCCAAAACAAAAAGTGAAATTACAAAAGATATTCTTTATACAATGGATATAAATTGTTTTGAAAAATCATTCAGAGACGTTGATGTCTCCATAGATGAAGTAAATAGTAATTTCAATGATTTCGCTAATTGGCAAGATCCAAATGGAGATGAACTAATTTTGGGTGTGATTAGTCAAGTCTGCAGATTTGAAAACTAAAAATTACAAATTCTAGAAATTAAATTTAAAATTGAGTTTCTAAATGTCTAGAAAATATAAAACCCCTTTATGGAAGGGGTTTTAAAGGTGCCAGGACCCAGATTTGAACTGGGGACACGGCGATTTTCAGTCGCCTGCTCTACCAACTGAGCTATCCCGGCTCTAACCTATATACTCTAAATTAAGATGTGTAGTTTGTGAAACCCTTTTAATTAAAAATTTTATATCTTCAACAAATATCCAAAAAAAACTTTTATTTTGAGTTAATCGCTAACAAAGCAGTACCAAATGAAGTAGTTTTTTTACATGAAACTATTGGTATATTGAAAATTTTTTCTCTTATTTTTCTCCACTGAGGGTTTTTTGAACCTCCACCAATAGTAATAATTTTTTTTGGAAGTGATCCTGTTAGTTCGCCTAGTTTTTCCCAACCTTTCAATTCGATCTTAGCTAGACCCTCGAATAATGCATGTAAATAAAGTGAGTCGCTTACTGGCCTTGGACCAAGTATCGGCTTTAAATTAGAATCATTAATAGGAAATCTCTCTCCTTTACTATTAAGAGGCAAAAGATTTAAAGAAGTGTTTTTCGATGGATTTATTTGTCGACTGAGCTCCTTTATTTCTAAATCAGAGAAGAACTGGGACAAGATACCACATCCTGCGTTTGATGCTCCTCCACATATCCAATCGCCGTTTACTCTATGGTTTGTAATTCCTTGTTTTTTTATAGGGTTATCAATAATTTTCTTAACTACAATAGTTGTTCCTAAAACTGTGAGACCATCTTCTTTACCTAAACCTGCAGCTATTACACTGGCATTAGAGTCAGTGGTTCCTGAGATTAATATTAATTTTTTATTCAAGTTAAATCTCTCTGCTATCTCAAAATTTACTTGTCCAACAATTTCCCCACTTTTTATTATTTGAGGTAGGCATTTTTGCCATGAAGTATTGAGATAGCTTTTTGGCCATGATTCTTTTTTTAGATCCCAACCAAGTTTTAGATTATTACCTTCTTCTCCATGAGTCCAATCTTTTAAAAACCAACCAGTGATCCAATCAGATTGATGTCGTAAAAGTATATTTGTCCCATATTTATCTATTAGTTTTAATGCTTTAGCAAGACTACTATATGGAGTTCGCAGATAATCTTCTTCAGAAGTTAGTGATTCAAGAAGGGTCTTATGTTCATTACATGCTTGGTCATAAGATATTGCTTCTCCCATTGGCCCTCCTTGCAAATTTGATGCTATTAACGTCCCTGAGGTTCCGGAGATAGCCAATTTATTAAGGTTAATTTTTACCTCAATAGGTAAATTAACCAAGAGATTTTCACAAGAATTGATCCAAGAATTTGGATTTTTAAAGCTGTATGAATAAGAGACTGAATTTGAATATACTAATTTCTTATGAAGATTAATTATTGATATTCTTGCACCACTAGTTCCAAAATCTAACCCTCCATAAAAATTATCAGGCATAGAAAAAATATTTTATAAAAAGATTTTGGAAGCCTCGGCTAATTGGCCTGCTTTTTCTTCTACATTTTCCCAAGGGAGCTCAAGATCTCTTCTCCCAAAATGTCCATAGGAAGCAGTGTTTCTAAAAAATTTACCTCCCATTTTTTTGGGTAGATTTCTTAAGTTAAATTCTTTTATTATTGCTGCAGGTCTTAAATCAAAGTGCTCTTTAATTAGCTCAGTCAAATTAGCTTGTGAAATAACACCTGTATCAAAAGTTTCCACGAGAATGGAAATTGGTTTTGCCACTCCAATTGCATAACTTAATTGTACTTCTGCTTTTTTTGCCAATTTTGCCTCAACTATGCTTTTAGCCACATAACGTGCTGCATAAGCGGCTGATCTATCCACTTTTGTGGGATCTTTACCAGAAAATGCCCCTCCTCCGTGTCTTGCATATCCACCATAAGTATCTACAATAATTTTTCTGCCGGTTAGCCCCGCATCTCCTTGAGGCCCCCCTACGACAAATTTTCCCGTGGGATTTACTAGAAATCTTGTCTTGTTAATATGTGGTTTGATTTCTAGATCTTCAGTTGCAGGGATTACAACATGTGTCCATAAATCCTTTTTTATTCTTTGACGAATTTCTTCTTCATTTGTTATTCCATCAATCTCTGGATTATGTTGAGTTGAAATTAAAATTGTATTTATAGAAATTGGTAAACCTTTTTCGTAATCAATACTTACTTGAGTTTTACCATCAGGGAGTAGATAATTAAGAACTTCTTCATGCCTTACCTTAGCAAGTTGAATGGCTAATCTATGAGCCAAGCTAATCGGTAAAGGCATTAATTCAGGCGTCTCATCGCATGCATAGCCAAACATTATGCCTTGGTCACCAGCTCCGGTATTATCTTCCAAATCATCGTTAGCATCATCAGCGTCGTTTACTCCTTGAGAAATATCTGGTGATTGCTCGTCAAGTGCTACTAAAATTGCACAACTATTTGCGTCAAAACCACCTGCTCTATAGCCTTCATATCCAATTTCTTTAATTACATTTCTAACAAGTTTTATATAATCGACTTTTGCTTTGGAAGTTATTTCTCCAGTAAGTAAACAAAGACCTGTATTAACAACAGTTTCGCATGCAACTCTGCTTTCTGGATCTTCTGTCAATAAAGCATCTAAAACAGCGTCACTAATTTGATCACATATTTTGTCAGGATGACCCTCAGTTACGGATTCTGAAGTGAAAATGAAATCACTCATTTATAAATAATTTTGAAATTAGGTATTATCTTAAATTAGATTATTGTTACAAATCAATTATTGTAACTTAAAAAATACTTGTAAAAGAATAATAGTGCTTAAGTTCCGATATTCTCGTGTACCAAATAAATAAGTGGGGTTATACCGTTTCAGATGCAGCTGTGGAGATTCCTTCATTATCGTCAGTTTGTTCAAATAACATTTGCTTGTATTTCGCAGCCATTTCTTCAGCTTTGCTAAAGACTTTTTGAGGATCCGTTAGCATATCGCCTGGTTCAGGTTCCAGTGCTTTAGTAGATAATGAAATTCTTCCTCTTTCTGAATCAAGGTCAATTATCATGACTTTCATTTGGTCATTCACATTTAAAACATTATGAGGAGTCTCAATATGTTCATGACTAATCTCAGAAATGTGCAATAGACCGCTTACTCCACCAATATCAATAAAGGCTCCATAAGGTTTAATACCTTTTACAGAACCAACAACAACTTCGCCTACCTCAAGTCGGTTCATTTTTTTCTCAACTAAAGCTCTTCTATGACTTAGTACTAATCTATTTCTCTCTTCATCAACTTCCAGAAATTTTAAAGGTAAATATTCACCTTCTAAGTCATCTTTAATTTTTCGAGCACTTATATGAGAGCCCGGGATAAAACCTCTCAAGCCCTCTACTCTAACAAGAGCTCCGCCTCTGTTTGTTGCAAAAACTTCAGAATATATAGTTGCATCTTCTTTTTGGAGTTGTCTAACCCTTTCCCATGCTCTCTGATATTCAATTCTTCTGATGGAGAGGGCTAATTGGCCATCTTCATTTTCTTCGCTCATTATGAAAAATTCTCTACTTTCTGAAGGTTGTAAAACATCATTAAGTCCTTCAACTCTATTTATTGAAACCTCCTGAACTGGCATAAAAGCAGCTGTTTTTGCCCCTATATCTATCATGGCCCCTTTGGGTTCTAGAGCAAAAACGGTACCTTTAACTAGATCGCCAGGTTTGAAATTATAGTCATACTTACCCAAAAGTGATGCAAATTCTTCTTGTGTGAATCCTGCGTTATCAAAATCCGCATTTGTTCTGCTAGATGAAGAATCTGCTGAAGGTATATCGCTCTTCTCGAATAATAAATCTTCCTCATTTTGGGATGCTGAATCATTATCTAACTCAGAGGAATTTTGAATTTCTTGATCCTCAGAAAGTTCTTTAATGGTTTGGGAAGAATTCTCGTTCATTTGTTGTATCGCAGACTACCTAAGGTAGTTAGAAAGGAATGCTACCAGCCTGCAAACCAATAGCAAAATACTTTTGTGTTATTTATTCTACACTTTAAGATGCTGAATTTTATGAAATTGAAGCTAATTGGTTTTTTGAACTTCCTTTTAGGGATTCAAGGGTAGAAATAAAATCTTTGACCCCATTAAATTTTCTGTAAACTGAGGCGTATCTTATGTAAGCGACTTCGTTTTCTTTCCTAAGATTTTTAAGTATTAATTCTCCGATTTGTGAAGATTTAATATCTTTATTGGAGTCTTGAACGATTTGTGATTCAATTCCATCTACGAAATTAATAATTGCTTCACTACTGAAGTTAGTCTTTTCGCAAGCTCTTGATATACCAGTAAATAGTTTTTGTTTATCAAATAATTCTCTGCCACCGTCTTTTTTTATAATTGAAACTGGCATTGATTCCACTCTTTCATAAGTTGTAAATCTAAAGCTGCAATTTAAGCACTCTCTTCTTCTTCGAACACTTTTACCACTATCAGCAGATCTTGATTCCAAAACTCTGCTATCTGTGTTTTGACAGGTTGGACACTGCATGTGGTGAAATAAGCTGCACTTCAACTCTAATAGTAGAGTATTATTTTAATTATGAAAAGTAAAAAAACCTCTTTAACAAGAGGTTTTTTTTTTCTTAGTTCATTTTCTATCAAATTTAGGTGGGTCTCTAAAGGCGACAGCAAAGAATAAAGTAACAACTGCTAGAGTTAGAATAAGAACGTAAGCGAAAGCTTCCATAAGATTAATTAATAAAGTTTAGTTTAAACCCTTCCTGGGATTCTTCTTGTAGTTTCGTCACCAAGCTTCTTGAATAAACCAAATTCAACTTGGTCGCCAATCTCAGCATCAATACCAGCAAAGGAATTTCTGTAAAGAGTTCTTGAAGCGTGCCACCAGTGGCCAAATAAGAATAGCAATCCGAAACATAAATGTGCGTATGTAAACCACGCTCTGGGTGAGCTTCGAAATACACCGTCAGATTTATAAGTCTCTCTGTCAAACTTGAATGCTTCTCCAAGTTGAGCCTTTCTAGCTAATCTTTTAACTACTGCAGGATCAGTAAACGTTTGACCATTAAGATCTCCTCCATAGATAGTTGCAGTAATCCCAGTCTGTTCAAATGAATACTTTGCTTCAGCTCTTCTAAACGGAATATCTGCTCTTACATTACCTTCTTTGTCTTCAAGGATGACAGGAAAGTTTTCAAAGAAATTAGGAATTCTTCTAACTTCTAATTCGTTACCTTCTTTGTCTTGAAAAGCAATATGACCTTGCCAACCAGTTGGTAAGCCATCACCATTAACTAGAGCTCCAACTCTGAATAGCCCCCCTTTCGCAGGACTATTGCCAACATAATCGTAGAAGGCTAGTTTCTCCGGAATAGATGCATATGCCTCTTCTTTAGTGGCTCCATCATCTATAGCAGCTTGAACCCTTCTATTAATTTCAGTTTTGAAATAGCCGGAATCCCATTGATATCTGGTAGGACCAAATAATTCGACTGGAGTTGTCGCTGAACCGTACCACATTGTTCCTGCAACAACGAAAGAAACAAATAAAACAGCAGCTAAAGCACTTGCTAAAACTCCTTCAAGACTTCCAAGTTTTAATGCTCTATAAAGTCTTTCTCCAGGTCTATTGGTAATGTGAAAAATCCCCCCAATAATCCCCATAAGTCCAGCAGCAATATGATTAGCAACAATTCCTCCTGGATTAAAAGGGTTAAATCCCTCTACTCCCCAAGAAGGGGCTACAGGCTCAACATGACCAGTTAAGCCATAAGGATCAGAAACCCAAATCCCTACGTTTGCACAATGAAAAGCTCCAAAACCAAAACATGTTAGTCCAGCTAGGAGAAGGTGAATTCCGAATATTCTTGGCAAATCAAGAGCAGGCTCACCAGTTCTTGAATCTTCCCATAGATCCAGATCCCAGTATGTCCAGTGCCAAATGGAAGCCAACATCAGTAGTCCACTAAATACTATGTGTGCTGCTGCAACACCTTCAAAACTCCAGAATCCAGGATCAACTCCTGTAGCACCTGTAATATCCCATCCATTCCAACTACTTGTGATACCCAGTCTTGCCATGAAAGGCATGACGTACATCCCCTGTCTCCACATTGGATTGAGAACAGCATCAGAAGGATCAAAAATGGCTAATTCATAAAGAGCCATAGAACCGGCCCAGCCGGCTAATAATGCAGTATGCATAAGATGCACAGCGAGTAGTCGACCTGGGTCATTAATAACTACCGTGTGAACTCGATACCAAGGCAATCCCATCGGTTAATTTCTAGTAACTATGCTGAATAAACAGCTAAACATCATGATAGTAAGGGTTTTTTAGTCTTTGGGGGATTTTTGTAAATAAATTTATTTTCTTGCAAAAATTGGGCAAATCAATTTGCAGGATTGAGTTTACAAGGAATTTTTAGCTAAAAATTGTTAATATTTTGGTCACAATTCTCAAAGTAAAACGCCAAAATAAGAAAAATAACTAAAAAAATGGCAACTATTAGATTTATCCGTGAGGATTTAGAAGTCCAATGCAATCCTGGTGAAAATTTAAGGGAATTGATAATGAAAGAAAACTTACAACTTTATGGATTAAAGGGTATTTTAGGAAATTGCGGAGGGGCAGGACAATGCAGTACTTGTTTTATTTCAGTTGAAGGTGGAAATAAAAATTCTTTGAGCCCTCTTACATCTGTTGAAGAGGAAAAACTCAAAAATAGACCAGAAAATTGGCGACTTGCATGCCAAACATTGATAAAATCCTCCTCAGTAATTTTAACAAAACCACAATCCCCTCCTCAAAATTTGGAAGAACTAAAAAAAATTAGTGAAAATAAAAAATTACCTCGTTAAATTGTTTAAGACTGTTAATCAGTTTATAAAATTTGTTTATTTTTCCACTTTATTCCAAGTTATATGTCTATAGTCATAATACCTAATTATAGAACCACTAATTAAATGGAAACAACTAACTTTGGATTCGTAGCTAGTCTTTTATTTGTAGGGGTACCAACAATATTCCTAATAGGTTTATTTATTTCCACTCAAGATGGAGAAAAATCAAGCTTCTACTCTGATTCTAGTAAAGGTAGGCTTGGGCCAAAACGCTAAAGTTTTAATAAATGCTTAGCATTTCTGTAGAAGAATTTTTAATTTGGAAAAAAAATCTACTTTCTAAAGGAGGCGATCAACAATCTTTTGCTTTTTTACTTGATTGTATAGGGGGAATTTCACCTAGTGATCAAAACCTCATAAGTATAAATTTTAAGGGAAACTTACATTTAAAAAAAAACTTAGTATTTTTAGAATCTATTTGGGACCACCATTTACACAAGTCTTGCCCAATTCAATATCTGTGTGGAATAACTTTTTGGAGAGACTTAAAATTAAATATTACAAACAAAGTACTCATTCCAAGACCAGAAACAGAGCTAATAGTCGATATTGTCTTCAATATTTTTCGAAAGAAGTCAGAAAAATTATTTTTTGCTGAATTAGGAACTGGATCAGGCGCAATTAGTATTGCTTTGTCATTGGCTTATCCATTTAGCGACGGAGTAGCAACTGATATAGATCAAGATGCATTAGAAATAGCCACTAAAAATTATACAAATTTTTCTAAACAATCAAATTTGAAATTTTATTGTGGAAATTGGTGGTCACCTCTTGAAAGTTTTAAAGGAAAACTAGACCTTGCTATTTCAAACCCGCCATATATTCCTAAAGATACTTATGAAAAATTACCCAAAGAAGTTAAAAATTTCGAACCTAAAGTTGCTTTATTAGGCGGCGAAGATGGTTTAAAACATATTAGGGAAATAATACAAAAAGCACCATTATTCTTAAAAGAGAAGGGCTGGCTAATTTTAGAAAATCATTTTGATCAAAGTGAAAAAGTAAAACAGCTACTTATTAAAAATAAATTTACATCAATAGAAATCGTGAAAGATCTCTCAGGTATTGGTAGGTTTACCATTGGAAGATATAAATAAATTATTATATGTTCATAATCTAAATGAATTTAGTAGACTGCAAATCCGCCTTGAAGACTCTTAAAAGTGGTTTACCTATAATTTTCCCAACTGATACATTACCTGCAATTGGATGCTTGCCAAAATTTTCAAATACTATTTATAAGTTTAAAAAAAGAGATAAAGACAAACCCTTAATTCTTATGGGATCAGAATACAAACAATTAATCGATTATGTTCACGAATCAGCTAAAAAAGATTACGAAAGTATAGCTTCAAAATATTGGCCTGGAGCTCTAACAATGGTTATTCCTGCTTCAGAAAAGCAGACTTCAATCCTCACAAGCAATGATCTTACTCTTGGGTTGAGGATTCCAAATTCATATATGGCTCAATCTCTTATGCGAGAAACAGGCCCATTGTTAACTTCAAGTGCAAATATTTCAGGTTTTAAAGGATCAACTACAGTTCAAGGTATTGCTCTAGACTTCCCTTCTGTAAAAATTTTGGGTCCTATCCCCTGGGGGAAAAGAAGTGGAAAAGCTAGTACTATTATATATTGGGAGAAAAGTGGAGATTGGAGACTGATTAGAGAAGGAGAAGTATTAGTAAGGGAATTGTATTAATGTTTTTATTATTTTTTTTGGTTTTATTAATTCAATTTTTTACTTATTGGATATTTGAACCCCTTGCATCTTTTTTAGAGTATGTTCTCGAAATAAGATTGTTTCCTATCATTGCTCTGGTAGGTTTAGTCTTTTTATTTTCAGCTAAGAATATTAAACAGAATTAAAAAAAATCAAAATGCCGGCTAACAGATTTGAACTGATGACCTTCGCTTTACAAAAGCGCTGCTCTACCACTGAGCTAAGCCGGCAATCTATTCATCTTACAATTAGGGAGGGTCAATTATCAGTATTTTTTTAGCTTTTTTAGAATTTATTACTTTTTGATATCTTTATTAGCTTTATCAGTTTTATCTGTTTTTTTGAATTTTATTTCTCCTGAAATAGTTCTTTTGATTGGTAAATTTGCAACTAATGCTGTCATTCTATCCTCAGTCTCTAAACTTACTGCTACCTCATCAAAATCAATTTCAACATATTTAGCTACAACATCAAGAATCTCTTTCCTCATTTTATCTAAAAGGTCAGTTGTTAAGGAACTCATATCAACTCTGTCATGAGCAAGCACAAGTTGTAACCTTTCTCTAGCTGTATTTGCACTAGACGTTTCTCTGCCTAGTAATTTATTTATAAGATCTCTGAGAGTCATCATTTTAAAAAACCTTTGTTTGCATTAATCTCATGAATTTATCTTTAAGACTTTTGCCTTCTTTTTTTGGATCGATAATTGGTACATCTTTATTTGTGAGTCTTTGAGAAACATTCAAATAACATTTTTTTGCAGGAGATCTACCATCTGAAAGTGTTAGTGGCTCTCCTCTATTTGTACTTATTATTACTTGTTCATCTTCTAAAACAATACCTAACAAAGGCAAAGAAAGGATCCCTTGAACATCTTCGATAGATAACATTTCTTGACTAGCCATCATGTTAGGACGAACTCTATTGATTACAAGCTGTATAGGCTCAATATCTGAAGTATTAAGAATCCCAATTACTCTATCTGCATCCCGCACTGCGGATAATTCTGGGTTAGTAACAACAATAGCTTCTTTACAGGCTGCAAGAGCATTTTTAAAGCCATCTTCAACACCAGCAGGACAATCTACTAAGACAAAATCAAAGTTCTCACTGAGTAACTCACTAATTTTTTTCATATCTTCGGGCTTCATCCAATCCAACATCCTTGGATCTCCAGCTGGTAGAAGAGCTAGATTAGGCTCCTTTTTATGTCTAACCAATGCTTGGTCTAGACGACAATTCTTATCTAGAACGTCTTGAGCAGTATAAATGATGCGATTTTCTAATCCTAGGAGAAGGTCTAGATTTCTTAAGCCAAAATCAGCATCCAATACAGCAGTTGTTGCTCCGCTATTAGCAAGTGCTATTCCTAGGTTTGCAGTTAAAGTTGTTTTACCAACCCCTCCCTTGCCTGAACAAATTAATATTGTACGAGTATTCTTCCCCACGATTTTAAAGATTTTTCAAATAATAAAGCCACTTGCAGAAAGTTGAATATTTTAAAGGTTAAGTAATTCTTAAATTTATCTAGTTTGAATTAATTTATTGCAAATTATTGATTAATTTTTATTTTCGATTATGTGTGGTTTGATAATTATCGTTTGTTTATCTATTACCGCAATTTCTGGATAACAATTTTTGGGCTTATCCTTTGGTCCAATAG
>QCQY01000009.1 GCA_003209475.1 Prochlorococcus sp. AG-459-B06 | reverse complement strand
AAAATGAACGGGGCTAAGCGTTATACCGAAGCTGCGGATAAATTTATTTATGGTAGGGGAGCGTTCTATGTAGGGTGAAGCGTTAGCGTAAGCGGACGTGGACAGCATAGAAGTGAGAATGTCGGCTTGAGTAGCGAAAACATGGGTGAGAATCCCATGCCCCGAAACCCTAAGGGTTCCTCCGGCAGGCTCGTCCGCGGAGGGTTAGTCTGGACCTAAGGCGAGGCCGAAAGGCGTAGTCGATGGATAACAGGTCAATATTCCTGTACCAGATGTGTTTTGAGAAGGGGGACGGAGAAGGCTAACCAGGCCAGATGTTGGTTACTGGTTCAAGCGTTCGAGGCTTTGAGAGATGGAGAAAACATCTTGAGCTAAGGCGTGAGTACGAGCTGCTACGGCAGCGAAGTTGGTGATGTCATGCTTCCAAGAAAAGCCCTATACTCGTTAAGACACATATGCCAGTACCCGAAACCGACACAGGTGGGGTGGTAGAGAATACCGAGGGGCGCGAGATAACTCTCTCTAAGGAACTCGGCAAAATGGCCCCGTAACTTCGGGAGAAGGGGTGCCAGCGAGAGCTGGTCGCAGTGAAGAGGCGCAAGCGACTGTTTACCAAAAACACAGGTCTCCGCTAAGTCGCAAGACGATGTATGGGGGCTGACACCTGCCCAGTGCCGGAAGGTTAAGGAAGCTGGTTAGCTTTTAGTGAAGCTGGCGACTGAAGCCCCGGTGAACGGCGGCCGTAACTATAACGGTCCTAAGGTAGCGAAATTCCTTGTCGGGTAAGTTCCGACCCGCACGAAAGGTGTAACGATTTGCGCGCTGTCTCGGAGAGAGGCTCGGCGAAATAGAATTGTCTGTGAAGATGCGGACTACATACACCCGGACAGAAAGACCCTATGAAGCTTTACTGTAGTTTGATATTGTGCTCGGGCTCTGAATGCGCAGAATAGGTGGGAGACGTTGAAATAGTGCTTGTGGGTACTATTGAGTCATCGGTGAGATACCACTCTTTTAGAGCTAGGGTTCTAACGCTTACCCGTTATCCGGGAAGCGGACAGTATCTGATGGGCAGTTTGACTGGGGCGGTCGCCTCCTAAAAGGTAACGGAGGCGCACAAAGGTTCCCTCAGGCTGGTTGGAAATCAGTCGTTGAGTGCAAAAGCAGAAGGGAGCTTGACTGTGAGACCTACAAGTCGAACAGGGACGAAAGTCGGTTTTAGTGATCCGACGGTTCTGCGTGGAAGGGCCGTCGCTCAACGGATAAAAGTTACTCTAGGGATAACAGGCTGATCTCCCCCAAGAGTTCACATCGACGGGGAGGTTTGGCACCTCGATGTCGGCTCATCGCAACCTGGGGCTGAAGTCGGTCCCAAGGGTTGGGCTGTTCGCCCATTAAAGCGGTACGCGAGCTGGGTTCAGAACGTCGTGAGACAGTTCGGTCCATATCCGGTGTATGCGCAGGAATATTGAGAGGATTTCTCCCTAGTACGAGAGGACCGGGAGGAACGCACCTCTGGTGTGCCAGTTATCGTGCCAACGGTAAACGCTGGGTAGCCATGTGCGGAGTGGATAACCGCTGAAAGCATCTAAGTGGGAAGCCCACCTCAAGATGAGTATTGCCATGGCTTAAGCCAGTAAGGTCACGGGAAGAACACCCGTTGATAGGCTCTACGTGGAAGCTTGGTAACAAGTGCAGCGGAGGAGTACTAATAGACCGAGGGCTTGACCAAATAAACTTAATTTATTGTTTTTAATTTATATAATTTTCTATGCAGTTCTCAAGGTTCACACTATCCTGGTGTTCATGGCGATGTGGAACCACTCCGATCCATCTCGAACTCGGTTGTGAAACGCATCAGCGGCGAAAATATTTAGGGGGTAGCCCCTTGAGAAAATAGCTCAATGCCAGGTAAAAATATTTAAAGGGTTTACTCTTCTTGAGTAAGCTCTTTTTTATTTTTGGCATTTAGGACACCAATGGGTACTTCTCCCAGTAATTTTTTGTCTTTCAATTAAATTTCCACATTTACGACATTCTTTTCCAGTTCTCCTGTAGACATTTGTCTGTAAACCAAAATTCCCATTCTCTCCTTCCAAGTCCCTAAAATCGCTAAATGTCGTCCCCCCAGAACCTATACTTTTTTTTAATACAGTTACAATTGATTCTTTGAGCTTGATTAACTCATTCTTTTTTATTGTTCGAGCTTCCCTAAAAGGTGAAATGCCAGCAGAGTATAAACTTTCGTCAGCATAAATATTACCTATACCTGCAACTATTGTTTGATCTAGTAAAATAGCTTTTATGGATTTTGTTCTTTTTGAAATAACTTTCTTAAGATAATTTGCATCAAAGTCTTTAGAAAATGGTTCTGGTCCTAATGAACCTAATCCTTTAATTACTTTGTTAAGCGATAGGCCTTTATTAATCCACCACATTTGACCGAAACTTCTTACGTCAACGTACCTAAGCTCATTATTATCTTTATCGAAAAATCTTATTCTTGTATGTTTACAAGGATGAGTTGAGTTTTCGACAAATTTGAAATAGCCAGTCATTCTTAGATGAACCACAAGAAATCCGTTATTTTGTGAATTTTCTAGAGGATATTGAGTATTCTTATTTTGAACTTCTTTTAATTGAGCTATTAAATATTTTCCTCTTCTATCCCATTTATAAATAAGTGAATTCCGAAGACCTTTAATGAATTCTTCTTTGTTTTTTGGGAATGCAACAGTTGAATCCCTACAGACTTCTACTTTTTTAATAATAAAGTTATTAAGTTTTTGCTCTAAACCTCTGCGAACAGTTTCTACTTCAGGTAATTCAGGCAATTATTTAAGCTTTCTCTAATTCACTTTCAGCGAAATTGTTTGTATTTGCTCCCCCTTCAGTTCCGCTTATCCCAGCGTAATTTACTTTATCGAATCTGACTACACAATTATATTTAATACCTGAGGTATCAACTGAAGCTACTTTACCTATTTCATTATACCAATATGATTCTGGTCTTTTTACTCTTACGAGATCTCCTCTTGAAATAGCCATTACTATTAATTTAACTTTTTGTAGAATAACCCATCATTAATATTCTTAGACAAATTATTCACACATATTAATTAAAATTTTTAACAAAAATCATTTATTAAATTATTTTCGAATTCTTCTTTAGCAGGCTTACTTCCCATCCATTTTCTGCCGGGTATTCTTACATCTAATTCATCTTTATCACAATTGATTGAAAGAATCAGTTTTTTATTTTCTTGATTTAGTACGTTTAAAACTTTTCTACCTTTAATATCTTTATTTGATTTACTTTGGATAATTATTGGACCATAAATTTTTTTATCTAACTCAAGTAAGTCATTATTTTTTTTATTTTCAGTTGTTTTATAATTTTCAAAATTAATTGTGTGTTTTTTTCTTATTATGAGCTTTTGACCTGCTTTTATTGAATCAGGATTATTGAGATTATTAATTTCTATCAGATCGATTACTTTTAAATTATATTTGTTTGATATCTCAGTAAGATTTTCACCAGTTTGAACAATATGATAATAATTTATTAAATCTGATTGTTTTGTAATATTCTCAGTAGATTCGGAGATAATAAGATTTTGGCCGACAAAGATATAATTTTCATCTTTTAAATTATTCAATTTAATAATTAAATCTTTATTTATTGAATAGAATTTTGAAATACTTGATACTGTTTCTCCACTTTTTACAATATGAATTTTTTTTAGTTCAGTTTTTTCTTCATTAATTGATTCTTTTCTAGCAATATTTTCAATTTCATTTTTTGCTGAAAATATCTTTTCTTCTGATTTTACCAATGACTGATTAAAAAAATTAATGGATATCGCAACTACTAAAAATGCAAATTTCATAAAAGTCACTATTTATTTAAAGATAATCTTTAAATTTAAAATCGCTAGGTTTTTGAAAACAATTTAAGTAATTTAAACCTGAAAAATTAACTTTAAAAATTTCTTTACTCTTTCGTAGGGAGGATACCGCAGATTTGAATCAAATAAAGAACCTTTAAAAGTAATAGATTTTTGATTTGAAAAATTTCGAAACCCCTCTTCTCCATGAAATTTACCAATACCACTTTGCCCAACGCCTCCAAACGGTAAATTTGGAATAAGGACTGGTAACATCACATCATTTATACAAATTGTTCCTGAGCTGGTTACTTTTGAAATATGATTATGGATTTTTTTATTGCCTCCAAATAAGTATATTGCTAATGGTTTTGATGTTTGACTGATCTGTTTTAAAGCTGATTCCTTATCATGTATTCCAATTACTGGAAGTAGTGAATTGAATAGTTCTTTCTGCAAAATATCTGTTTCATTTAATTTAGTTTTCAAAATTGTAGGAGCTATTTTCAACTTTTTTTTACTAAAAGTCCCCCCAAATAAAATTCTTTTTTCTTTTTTATATTGTTCGAGAATTCCTAAAGTTGATGTAAATTGCTTTTTTTCTAATTTTGATAAGTTTTCGGAAATAATTGGATTATCCCCGTAAAAACTTACTATGCATTTCTTTAATTTTTCTATAAAAATATTTTCAATTTCTTTATCTACAAAAATATGATTCGGAGCCATGCAGGATTGACCAGAATTAAAAAATTTGCCCCAAACAATTCTTTTAGCAGCCACTTCTAAATTTGCATTCTTGAAAATAATTACAGGATTTGTTCCGCTTAACTCAAGAGTTAAAGGAGTTAAGTTTTTTGAAGCTAATTTCATTATAGATTTTCCAGTTTCAGTACTTCCTGTAAAAAATATGTGGTCAAAATTTTGTTCAATTAATTTTATGGATTTTTTATAATCACCCTCTACTGTCATTAGAACATCTTTACGGAAATATTTGGAAGTAAGCTTTTTAATAAGTTTTGAGGTCGCAGGACATTTCTCTGATGGTTTTATAACTGCAGTATTTCCTGCCGAGAAGATATTTACCAATGGCTTTAAAACATAAAGTAATGGATAATTATAAGGACCAAGAATTAAGACACACCCAAGAGGTTCATAAATAACTTTGGAGGATGATGGAAATAAATAGAAAGGCGTTTTAATCTTTTTTGGTCGCATCCAATAATTGAGTTTCCTTTTTATGAGTGAAATTTCTTCTTTCACTAAAAGGATTTCTGAAAGCCCTTCAATTTCAGATTTACCTAGATCAATAAAAAGTGATTTTATTATCTTTTTTTTATTTTCATCCAAAAGTTTAGAAACTATATTCAGATGTTGGATCCGCCATTTTATATCTTCCGTTTTACCAGTGAGAACTGTATTTTTTAATTTATTAATGTCTTCTAAATGAAATTTATCAGAAATTTTCATTTTATTCCTATGAATAGTATTAAATATATCAGAGGATAAATTTCAAATAACTAAGGTTTTTAGCCACTTAAACTAAAGTGAATGATTTATAAGAAATAATCAAATTTATTAATATTATCTTTAAAAATTCAAATTTTTCTTGGTTAATATATTTTTATGAGCGAAAAATTTTCAATTAGATTGATATCTATAAATGAAATACCAGAAGTCACAAAATGGGCAACGTTAGAAGGATTTTCTCCTGGAATCGATGACGTATCAATTTATAGAAATACAGATAAACAAGGGGTATGGGTAGCTTGTCTCGACAATAATCCTATAGGTTCTATTGCATGTGTAAAATATAATTCCTCGTATGGTTTTATAGGTTTATTTATCGTTAAACAAGAATTCCGTAATAATGGATATGGAGTGAGATTATGGAAGCATGCCCTCGAATATTTAAAAAATGTTGATTGTATTGGTCTTGAGGCTGCCCCAGATAGATTGAATGATTACGCAAAGTGGGGGTTTAGAAAATCATCCATTACAAATCGATGGAAATTAAATGGGTCTCAAGATTTGCCATTGAGAAATTTCTATAAAGATCAATTTCATTCTTTTAAAGTTGTCCCGGGTAATAAAATTTCCTCTGAAGCTGTCTTAATTTATGATGATCAAAGAGAACCAAGTCCCAGACCGCATTTTCTAAATGACTGGTTGAAAAATTCTCACGGTAATGTCAGTGCAATTGTCGATAATAATTGGATGTGCCATGGATTTGGCAGGATAAGACCCTGTGTATTGGAGGATAATGAGCAAGGCTGGAGAATCGGACCTCTTTTAGCGGATACTCCACCACTTGCTGAATTATTAATAAGGGAGTTAGTTGGTCATTTAGATGCCCAAATCTTATTGGATTGCTCTAATCTGAATCCATATGCAAATTATCTTTTATCAAGTTTGGGATTTCAGGAAATATCAAAAACTTACAGAATGTATAGAGGCATTCACCCTCCCTGCCCAATGAATCAAGTATACGGGCTTGCCTGCTTGGAACTGGGGTAATTCCCTTTTAAGCGAGCATTTTACCTTTTGTTTTTGTAATACTGAAGGAAGTTTGTTTGATTATCCATTAGCTTACCTTTCAGAAGGTTTCAAAATTTTTTCTACAATATCCGCATTAATTATAACAATCTCTCCATTATCAATATTGGCAACTTGAAACAAGGTCCATGAATTTGGATTTCTAGCTCCTCCAATACAGTCGATAACTTGACCGACCCAGTAATTTTTATTTTTTTCATTAGTATTTTCGCAATTTTCTTTTTTAATTGCGACATAATCACCAGGCCTAACGAAAAGAAACTCAGGAGTCGCTGAGATCACAATAAATAGCTAATAGTATATACGTACTATAGTACGTTATTAGTTTTGTTGCCGAACTTTGAGTTATTTAGCAAACTAGGGGTAATTCAAAAATAAAATGGAATCAACTGAAATTGCAATATTTTCAACATTATTGGGGTTAATTTTAGCTTTAACTGACGCTTATTTAGAGAGAAATATTCCTGGTTAATATTTCCAATTCATTTCTTAAATTAAATAAGATTTAAGCTGGTCTAAGATATCGGCACGGTTGGAAACTAATTTTGTAAAAACTAAATATATCAACCCTCCCATTGCGAGTCTTCCGTTAAATTTCTCCATCTGCTTAAGTTTTCTCAAAGTTTTCTTTTGTATTTAAACAAAATTTAAAGGGTATTTAAAATAAAAAAGTATTAATTACTTCAAAATTAAAAAAGATTTTTTACAAATTTATAGAAATATTATTTCAAACGCGAGTTGAATTTAAAGCCAAGCTTCTTTCATCTCAAGATAAAGCTTCTCGCTCTCAGCGGAATTAATTTTGCTGTCTGAATAGGATTGCTGCTGCTGCTGCTGCTGCTGCTGAGTTGAGTTAGTATTAGGATTTTGGGCTTCGCTCATTAGAGGGGCTTTAAATATGTGTTTATTCTCTCATATATAGAGCTTTTTTTGTCAACTTAAATTCTTAAATTTTATTTAAATTTTGTATGTTTTTAATTTTCCTGCTTTGAGTGAAGTTATTTCGCTACAGTGGTTTTGGCATATAGGAATTTAACTTCCCAATATACAATTCCTAGGAAGATAGCACTTGCAATGATAATTTCAGAAATGGCTAACATTTTATTTTTCAATACTAATTTAATTTTGGTATCAATTTACACAGAATGCAATAGGTACTAATTACATTTAAGATTTTAAAAAATTTTATTTAATAAAATAACGCGTCGAAATAATATAAAATTTTAAGTTAGATACATATTATTTTCGTGGGAAATTTCATAAATTCAACAATTCTTATACCTCTAATACCTTTATTTACCTCTTTATTTATTTTTATTTTATTGGTAAGTTTTAACAGAACAATAAACAGGCTAACAAAACCAGTTACTGCACTGGTTGCATTATCTTTATTAAGTTCTGCTTTTATAAGCTTATTTGACTATTTTAAGAAAATAGAAGAAGAATTAGTTTTATCTGAATTTCTTAAATATTTTGAAGAAAAAAATTTAGTTATACATCTCAATTTAGTAAATGAAAAAATAATAATTTTTTTCTCAATAATAATGATATTAATTATTGGATTATCTTTTTATAGATTACCTAGAAAAAAAGGTTATGTCTCATTGATGATTAGCCTAGGATTAATATCTTCTTCGGTAATGGTCTCAATATTGCTAATAGATTTTTCAGCACTAATCTAAACTGTAGTAAGCATTGACAAGGCTTCGTTAAGTTCTTGTACATGATTTAATTCATCTTGAGCAATTTCTCTTATTTTTTGATCATTTGGGTTGTCTTTTAAATATTTGGAGTAAGTTTCAAATGCATGTTCTTCAATTTTTATGTTGACATCATAAGCATTAGCTGGAGAGAAGAAATAATAAAAAACCATGATCCAGTAATAAACAAGCACAAGATGTCTCGCAAAAAATCTATCAATCCAAAACCTATCTCCCCCTCTTTTCTCCATTTCTTTAAGATGCTCAGTTTCGTTAATAGCTTGATAAAAATGTTCTTTCATTAATATCATTGTTTTTTCATTTTTAATTCCTAGGGATTCTTTAAAATGAAGGACTGAAAGAAATGCAAAATAAGGTGATCTAGCTATGACTTCTAAAACCCAAAATCTTTGTAAAGATCTACCAGAGTATATGAAGTCTAAGAAGTTCACAGTAGTATTCAAAATCAAAGAATTTAATTTCTTCATAAATTTTGTTTTTCTTTAAGTATAATTACCCAGTCGCTCGAGGGCTATAAGAAATTTAAGTAATTAACCAAAAATTAATATTTGTAGTCTAAAAATTGTTACTTCCATTGAAATATTTTTTTTTCATGCATTAATTGGATAGATAAAAATTTTATATGACAACTACTGAAAAAATTGCAAATGCCAAAAAAAGGATTGATGAATTAGAAAGACTTATAAAATATTGGAATGATTCAGACCATGATGAGGCAAAAGAAGTATATCTTACAATGAACAATGAAAAAAAAGTTGCCTAGATTGTGATGATTAAGGCTGATTAAATTTTATCTAATAAATTAATTTAATATCTTTGAGTTTTTGAATATTCTTTTATAGATAAATAGAGCAATTAAACCTATTCTCAAAAACGCTATGGAAGAAATAATCTTAAAGAAAAATCAATATGAAAACCTTTTCAAAAAATTATTTAGTTCCGATCAAATATGTACCATGGGTTTTTTGGATATTTATATCTTTTATGAGTATATATTTGTGTAAGTTAGCCTAGGTAAGTTGAATAATTAGTAGATCTAGCTTCTCCTTAGCCAACCAGGAGCACCACCAAACCAATCCGATATATCATCTTCATTTGGGTTGAAATAATTTTCTTTATCCAGTCCATCTATCCCAAATGATTGTAAGAGGTTATCAATCCCCCCGTCATTTTTTGCCCCATTCCTTCTAAAGCTGTTAGCTTTTTTCAGCCAAAGAGAAATTGTCGAATTATGGTGTGCAAATTTCTCAACATATATCCTTTCCTCTAATGTAATTGATTCATCTTGGGCAATTCTTTTAATTATGCCTTGGATCTTTAGTCTTTTTGCATTACTAAGAAGCATTTTTGATTAATTAATTACTCTTTTTATAGGAAGGATTATCAAAAATATCTTGTCAATGTTAATTTCAACAAATTCACTATGTTAAAAGGTTTTTAGCAAGAAAAGTCTGAATTCTCTAAAAAAAGGGGTCAATAAGTTATGTATGATACTTTGATTCATTTATCAAACTTATAATTCCTACAAATAAGATAAAAAAAATCAATCCATTCTCAAAGACACTTTAAATTAAAATAAAAGGACGAAGTTGTTGCAATATAGTAAATCTGTACTAATATTAGTACAGATGTATTATTTATAAATGAAAGTTATTTCATCTTCTCCGTATGCCCCTTTTAACTCAAAAGAGTGGAATTCTCTAATAAGCAAAAATGCAAAGTTTGAAAATACTCCAATAAAGATTCAAAAAAAATTTTATAGAACTTTTACTCTAAAAAAGATTGATAAAGATGAACTTTTGCAAGAGAAGAATGAATTGCATCAACAAATGCAACTTGTATTCGGATAGGAAAATGTTAACTAACAATCTTTTTATTGAATATTATTTTACGAGATCCAATTTTTTGTTAGATTAGTAGTAATACAAGAAGGATTTAATTTGGCTGTAGATCGAGAACTTTTAAAAGAAGTTACCCAAGAACTTTGGAATACTGTAAAAAAACTAAGACCAGAAATTGATAGGCAAACTAGACTTCAATTAGTTTTAAAGGCCTTATTAACTATTGGAGATTTACCAGATCAAATGCAAGCTGCCATGGTAGTAGGTGTTTGCGCAGAGATGGATCAGAGTGATTTTGAAAATGTTGAAGCTAATTCACAAACCAAAGATTCAAGCGGAGTTGATTCTTCTACAGGCAGAAAAGTAGTGAGAAGAAGTTCAGCTAAATAAAACTTAAACCGATCATCCTTTAATTTTCTTTGATTCGTTTTTATTAAGTCGATTGAATAGGTAATATGAAATTACAAGTAAGAGAGGAACAAATATTGAATGTAAAGTCATCATTAATTCTGTTTGGCCCATTCCTATAAGATTTGACTCGCTTGGAAGTTGTTCTGACCAAGTGCCAACTAAATGCCAGGCTTGAGGAATTGATAAGAAAAACATATAAGAGCTATAAGTTAAATTTATGTTCAGATAAAGATTATCATTATTGAAAGTTTTTGCTTTCTTTATTATTATTTCTTAACTAAGTATTTGTAGAGTATTAAAAAAGAACTTGACTCATAAGTTTATTTTCTTAAGAAGATTTTTAAATTCTTTTTTACCAATAATTTTTTCAGCTGCGTAAGCACCACTTGCTGAAACAGCAGGAATTCCAATACCTGGAAATGTACTTGCACCGCAAGTAAATAAATTTTTCACTGGAGTTTTGCAGCCTGGGAAAAGACCTTTAGCTGCAGATAATGCAGGGCCGTAACTACCGCAATGGGTATTGGTGAATTTTTTATGAGTTATTGGGGTTCCTAGAATCTTTAAATCAATCCTTTCATCTATGTCAGGGATGAACTTTCGCACTGCATTAAGGAATATTGAACATCTTTCTTCTTTCAAATTTCTATACGCTAATTCCTGTGGATCTAGGTTTTCCCAAATTTCCCAAGGTTCATTTGCGGGAGTATATCCATGAAGAACATGTTTCCCTTGAGGGGCCATATTTTTATCTAAAACAGATGGGATTGAAAATACAGCTATATTTCTTTCTGCGGTTATACCTTTTTCCCACTCATCAACATGTATTGCATGTATTGGCAAATCTTGAAGACCATCAGCATCAAAACCTAGATGCATATGAAGGAAAGAATCACATTTAATAGGGTTTAAAATTTTTGTATTCCATTTTTTTGAAATTTCATTTGGAATTAATTTTTTTAAATTCCAAACATCAGTATTCGTGACAACAGATTCACAACTATAACTAGAACCATTATTGAGAGTTATACCTGTAGCTAAATTTTTATTGAAATTAATTGTCTTTACTCTCGAAGAGAGAATTAATTCTCCTCCATTTTTTTTAAATCCATTAATTAAGGCTTTTACGATAGATTCACTACCTCCTTTAGGGTACTCAAGGTATGAATTTGGTTCAAACCATTCGTTAAATAAAGTAGCCATCGCAGCTGTATTTGTATCATGCATTGACATACCACTTATCAAAAAGCTCAATAAATCAACCCAATTTCTGAGAAAAGGATCCTCTAGATGATTATTTACTAAATTCCCAAAGCCCTTATTAATTTTTGATATTTGCCTGATATTAGGTAAAAATTTTGAGGTTAAACTTATTAGATCTAAGAAATTTATTGATTCAGGAGAAAATGAGAGTAAAGGTATTTCATTTATTATTTGGCTAAGAGGTTTTATTTCAGAAATAAATGATTCCCATTCTTTAATAGATTTCTCACCTCTTAAAGTTTTTATTGTTTGTTTAAAAGGTTCTTCTCCAACATCAAGATTAAAATTGCCTTCTGGGACAATAACTTGCCAGCCTTTGTATTTAAATAGTTCAACTTCTTCATCAAGTAATTTAAGAATTTGCCCCAAGGGATTAGTTGTCGGCCATTTACCTATTCCACTCCACAATGAAGGACCTGATTCAAAAGTGTAACCTTTTCTTCTGAAACTGTGAGCAACCCCTCCAGGCTGGGTGTGTGCTTCGCAGATAAGAACTTTTTTGCCGGATAAAGCAAGAATTGAACCACAACATAAACCACCTATTCCACTACCTACAATTACAACATCATATTTTTGCATTAAATATTAATTTTACTATTCTTGTAAAACTAATTAGTTTTAAACAAATGTATTGGTTGAAGTTGTAATACTAAGTACAACAGCGAGGAAAAATATGTAAGGAACTGCTTTTAGAGGTATGTATCCTTGACTTTTAGAAATGAAATCCATTAGTTTCGTTACTTTATGTAAATATAATAACGAGTTGTTGTTCCTTATGTGTGCCAAAAAATTATTTTTTTAGAAATATATTGAAACAAAGAAATATTTTTTGAGGAATTTTTTAACTAAGAACATTTTTTATGTAGTTATCTTATTATTTGATTCTTAGATTAAAGTCTATTATGAAACACTTTCCTGAAATCACTGAAATAAAACTATTAGAAAAAAATTCCCAAAAAAATGGTAGTGGAATTGTATATGAGGAATTGTTAGGAATATGGAAGTTTAAGTATGTATGGGGAAAAGAATCAGATGAAATCAAAAATATATCCAGTTCTATTCTACAAGTATTGTCGGCAAGACTCGAATTAAAAAGTAAAAATAAAGAAGATCAAATAAATTATGAAATAAAAAATTCAATTAATTTCGGATTATTAAGAATTACCTTCATAGGCAGCGCAGAACTAAAAGGGCTTAGACCTTTGTTAGTTTTTTATTTTAAAGAATTGAAAATTAGTATTAGTAATTTTGCAATATTTAACAAGGAATTAAAAAAACCCGAAGACAAAAAAATGCCTTTTTTCTCACTTGTAGGAATTAGTAATAAAGATAATTGGTTATGTGCGCGAGGCAGAGGAGGAGGGCTTGCAATATGGGTTAAGTCTGAAATTAGTGGTATTCTCCTGGATGATCTACCTTCCTTACGGTAACTTTATCAACTTTTTGTCCATTAAATCTTAAGAGATCATCTCCTGAAAAGTCATATCCTAAGCGTTGACCTATTAGGGCTACATCATCCGCTGTAGAGGATGTAGTAACCTGCTTTTTTAAGTCTTCATCAGATTGCATCTTAATTAAAAATTTTCTTATTTCAGAAAAACTCATTACTTGAATTTGATTAATTGAGGTTAAAAAATTTATAAAAATCTTTTTCTAAGTAAGAACAAGATAAATAGATAACCACTATACTAAATTTATGACTTACTTATTCCTTTATGTAGTTGGCATAATCTTAGTATGGTGGACATATCGTGTTGGTTGGCTTGAGGCGCTTAAAACAGTAGTTAAAGTTATAGTACCCTCGGCGCTTATTATTTTATTTAACATTAAAGCTGGAAGATTACTTTTTAAAAGTCCTGTAGTCGGTTTATTAAGCGCTTTGCCTACCTCTATTTTTATTTTCAGAGGTTCAACGCCTCTAGTTAGTTTTATAAATAATTGGATTGAAAATAAAATAAATAAGTATGATGATTCGGAAGTTATAGATACTGATTCTGTACCTATAGATGATTAATTTAATTTTAATTCAATCAAAGCCAAGAAATAATTCTTTATGTACAACAAGAACATCAAATAAAGTTGTTTCATGAATAGGACTTAATGGTATTTTGTCTATATTCAATGCTTCAGCACAAATTAAATGAGCATCCCATTTTGTATCGTGATCACTAATTTCAATTGACCACTCAATAACTTTTTTGAAATGGTCTGGCATCTCTGAACCAATTTTTCTACAAATTTGACATAGAACTGACAAAAGAGGAGGTTTTGATGGCCTTTTTAAATCTTTAATAAGACTAGGCTGTGTAAAAACGCTTGTATAGCGGATATAGTCTATTAATTCATAATCTTCTTTAGTAAGAGCTGCTTTATCTAATGCTCTTTCAAATTCGTCTATGGGGGTTATGGGCCTAAACAAGATATTAGTTGTTGCTGTTTTCTTTATTTGAAAAATTCTTGTTTTCTGTATCTATTTTTTCTTGATTAATTTCATTTGTTTGATTGCTTTCAATAGATTTAAGAGATTCCTTTTTATCTTCTTCGTTTATAACTTGATCGATTTCATTTTGAAATTCATTCGACGCTTTTTTAAGACTTTTTAAAGTTTTGCCAAGCTGTTTCCCTAATTCTGGAAGCTTTTTTGGACCAAAAATTAAAAGAGCTAACACGAGTATTACAGTAACCTCAGGCAAACCTACACCAAAAATATTCATAGCTGATAACTATTTAACTTATTAGGAAATCTATTATTAAATATAGTCAAATCATGTGAAAATTTCATTCTTGGAATAGCTTTATTAATATTAAAAAATTTTGAAAAATATTATTGTTATTAATACTCCTTTAAAGAAAATTAACCAAAGTAATTAATAGTCACTCAATTTGAACTTTTTTTGGTACCAATTTATAAGAGTTTTATGCTTATCTATTAATTTTCTCATTTTCACCGAAATTATTTATTACTAACACTTATTTTATCTTAATTTCTTTTATTATTATTTTAGAGAAATTCTAGATTCAACTCAAAATAGATCATTCTATAAAATTTTAATCTTTTTCTAAATAAAATTCCCCCCAAATTATTGAAACTATTCGCTAAATATCTAATATTAAAAAAAAAATGAAGTACTTATTTGTTGTTTTTTACCTATTTTTTCTAATTTATCCTAGTGAAGCCGTTACCACAAAAATGTTTAAAGTATTGGATACGTGTGCAAGATATAGACTTGGTGAGATTAATGCTAATGAGGCTATAGAAAAACTAAAATTAAAATTAACGAACCCTACCGCCAATCAGCCAAAGGACCTAGTAAAAAAATATTGCTCAGTATTTACTCCAAATGAAAAAATTGAATTTTAATCTAAGTAATACATATTTAATTATTCTTTTTTGAATAATCTTTAACTTTGTTTCGTATTTCTTTATTTTTTTTTAAATTAGTTATTTTTAAATTAAAAATAACTCCCAAAAAAAGAATAAGAAATAAAAAAATATAAATTATTAATTCCATAATATTGAATTAATAAATTACACCTTAGTTTATTTCAATAATTTTTTAGTATCTTTTAAAACAAAAATACTGACTTTAATATTAGTTATTTACTTTGAAGGCCACAAAAAAAACATAATAACCTCTAATATGGAACTTTACAAGAACTGTTGTGCAGGTTGGAGATGTAATTCCAGAATTTTCTTTACTGGATCAAAATGGAGTTAAAAGATCAAATAAGGGATTAAAAAATCCCCTTGTTTTGTTTTTTTATCCAAAAGATGATACGCCGGGTTGCACTATAGAAGTTTGCGGATTTAGAGATAAATATGATTTATTTAAAGTATTAGGTGCGCAAGTTTGGGGAGTAAGTAATGGAAGTACCTCAAGTCATTTAGCATTTGCCACAAAAAATAAATTACAATATCCATTACTTTGCGATACGAATGACTCTCTTAGGAAAACTTTTAAAGTTCCTAAAGTATTGGGTTTTATGGATGGTAGGGTAACTTACGTTATTGATCGCAAAGGGACAGTTAGGCATATCTTTAGAGATTTATTGAATGGTCCTGAACACATTAAAGAGGCTATTAGAGTACTAAAGGAAATTCAAAATCAATAAATTATTATTCAATTTACTTTAGATTAATAAGTTTTGTTTTATTATAATTTCAGCCTTTTTTTTAATATATGAAGAAAATAGGAATGCAGGCTGTTGATCTTGCTATTCAAAATGGAGTAGATCTTGACGGTACTCCAATCCCTCAAAAAATGCTAGATCTATATAACAGAATTATGGATGAGGAGAATAAAAGACAAAGGAGTGGTGTTAAAAAATCAATGAGAAATAGATGCGTCAAAACCGGTTCTAAGCATTTTGATAAAGAAACATTGAATCAATTATTAATAGATTCGGGATGGGAAGGTCTCAAAGAAAAAGAAATTTTATTTTTTTATAACTAAAAAAATTTTTAATTAACTTAAGATTTATATTTGATAATTTTTACTTAAATTAAAAAACTGATAACTAATAAAATATTTTTGTAGATCTAATTTTTTAAATTATTTAAACCATCCTTTTTTGTTAGAAGATATTATTTTCTCTTTTTCAGCTTTTGTTTTATTACTTGCTTTTTTGAAAGCCAAGTTGGCTTCTATTACCGTGACTATTGATATGAAAAAAAGACCAGAAATTCCAATTATTTGTTCATTTTGGGAAGGTTCTGAATCACCTTGTAAAAAAATACCTAAAGCGAACCATGCAGTACTAGCAGTGATGGTAAAAAAATAGGGTTTCCATCTTCTTTGATATAAGTAACCCGATCCTAAACCAGGAAGAAAATTTAAAAAAGATGCTATCCACCCTTTTGAAGAAGCAAGTATTTCGTCGCTTGAGGGATAAGGCATTTATGTTAGGTACTTATTAAATGTGAATTAATATAAGCGAAAGATATTGTTGCACAAATTACCCAACTAAAGGGTAAGAACATTCTAATTTTTTCTTTATTATTCATACTTTAATTATGGAAAATATTTTTTAAATCTGTGGATTTAATAGTTACCTTAAAACTAGAAGAATTAAAAAAGACGGTTTTTAACCGTCTTTGAAAAAAGTAATTTCTCTAAAAATAAATTATTTATCTTTTGAGGCTGAGAGTATTTTAAGTTCCTTTTTTACTTCTTTTTCTCTCTCTTCAAGATGTTTTAGTTGAGCTTTAAAAGCATCTTCAAGTCTTACTTTTTGTGTTGTAATTTCATCAAGCTCTTCTTGATGTTGGTTTTTCTTTAACTCCTTCATTGCACTATCGGAAATAACATACACTGGGCGATATGAAGGTGTTTCAAAAAGAAGATCAAACATTGAATACATAAGTGACCTTTGAATTAGTACATATTCAATATCTGATAATTCTTTGGAATATGAAAGGATAAATACCGAAGATATTGATACGGCAAATACACCGAATTTCGGTTTACCTAACATAACCGCCCAGTATTTACCGATCGAATTTTAAGGTATGTTTTAAAGTATTAGGGAGATTATCCTAAAAATCTAAATCAAAAAGAACTAAAAATGGATTTAAAAATTACTAAAACATTAGTAATCCCATCCAACGAAATAAAGTGGCGATTTTCTAGATCTTCAGGTCCTGGAGGGCAGAATGTAAATAAAATTGAAAGCAGAGTAGAGATTATTTTTGATTTAGAAGATTCCAAAGTATTAAATGATTATCAGAAAGAAATTCTTAAGAGAAACTTGAAAAACAAATTAGTAAAAAATATTTTATGTTTAGCTGTTCAAGAACACAGAACTCAATTATTAAATAGGCAGCTAGCTTTAATGAAATTTAGTTCAATCATAAAAAATGCTTTAAACAAACCAATTAAATTAAGAAAATCTACAAAACCTACTAAAGCATCACAAAAGAAAAGAGTTGAGGTTAAGAAAAAACGTGGCGAATTGAAAAAAAGTAGACAAAAAGAAAAAACATATCAAATATGAATAAACTAAATAAATATTTTCCGCGCAAATTGTAATGAAAGCATATTATTAATTTAATTTCATTTTGGTTTATTGAACTCAACTAATGATTTCTGGTTAATTGACTCAAATTTTGTAGGGGTGATGCGTTTCTACAAAGATAGAGATTATTCTGATAAATCTATTGAATATATGTTTATTGAAGAAGGAATTATTATGGGAATTCATGGAGAAAATCCTCCATTAATGAAAACTAGAAAAAAAATTGTTATTGAAGAAGCAAGATTACTATGGCAAAAATTGTTAAATGAAGGTTGGCAAGAAACTAATAAAAAATGGTGAGGAAATTCTACAAAAACTTTTCTTAATTTCAGATAATAAATGAACCTTTAGGGTATAGTCTGGAAATTTTTTCCTCTTGTAAATATTTCTTTTTTTTGATGTCGTTTTCATATCTTCTCAACATCATTAGATAGTTTGTAAATCCAAAAATTAATAAAAAGAAAATAAATCTTATTCCTGCCTCAAAGTTCATATTAGTATTAATCTTTATTTTAATCTGACAATTATTAATCAAAAATCAATCGGTATTTATCTCTAATCTTAAGAAACCTATATCTTATTTAATAAAATTTTTGATTATTTTTCAAAATAAAAAAATATAAAAAACATAAAAAAAATAAAAGTGAAATTCCCCAAAAACCTCCTAATGGATTTGTATTTATATTTCCTGGTCCTACTAACCAAATTGGGACATCTTTTGATATTTCAAATAAACCATTATTTACTAAAAACCATCCTCCTACAAGTCCCCCATGTAATCCTATGCAACCCCACAAGGAGTTATTATTTTTTAATCTCACAAATGCTAAAAATATACCGAGCAAAAATAATCCAGATAAAATGCTTATCATTTGCCAAAGAGGTAAATTAAATCCAATATGTACTAAGCTAAATATTGCTGACTGAAAAATTAAGGCTTTTTTTAGACCAAATTGATTTTTTAATTCTTCTAGAAGCCAGCCCCTAAATATAAGTTCTTCTGCAAATCCCACTCCAAATATCAAGAGTAAGCTATTGATCAAAATATCTATTGATATTTCTCCTAACCAAATACCGTCTTTAAAGAGAATAATAGGAATTAAAATTGCTGATAATAGACTGATTGCTCCTAATAAACCTTTTAAAAAGTAAAAACTTGGTTTCTTATTTCTACTTGTTTTTTTTATTCCAACTAATTTCCAAACATTTTTTAATTTCCATCGAACTTCGAACCATTTAGGTAATGAAATAACAAAAATTAAAAACGTTATAATCGTCCCGATTAAAGAGATATTTTCTTTATCAATGCCTAGAAAAATAAGAGGACTTGCTAAAACAAAACCCAGAAAATATAAAAAAGGAATGAATATAAACGTTGAAATTATTTTAGGCCTTAAAATAAAAGTTTTAAGATATATGTAATTAATTCTCTGAAAAAATATATTCATTATGAAAATAGAATTGTTATTAATTTCCTAAAAAGATCATAAAGCCAGATTTTATGCAAAGTTTGATTTTTTTAATATGTACTTACATATATTTACTAAACTATTACATTTTCATTTGGAAGAATAATTCTTTTTTCTTTTAAAGAGAAATTAGAAGGAACTAAGAATTCTTTTTTGGAATTCGATAAGAAAGATGCCCACCAAGAAAAAGTACTATTGCTCAATATGGCTAAATTTGAAGATCTTATAATATTAAAATCATTTTTTATAGAATTTGATTTAAGAATTGAAATTTTTAAATCTATAAAATATTTTTTCATTTCTTTTATAATTTCTTTACCATATTGTCGATCTTCAGAAATTATCGTGAAAGTATTAAATCCCTTTCTAAGTGCGTATTCAATTGCTTTTTTATAATAGTAAATATCGCAAATATTTAAGTGTTTTATTTTAAGGAAGTCACCTCCCCTAGCATGAATAATTACATTCTCATTGCAAATTTTAATATGATCTCTTTTCAAGTAAATAGGTCTTAATTTTAATTGACTAAATAATTCCTTTATTTCTTCATACTTCCAGTTATGGATGAAATAACCATCGAAAAATAATATTTTTTTATTAGAAAAATAAGAATCTTTTAAATAAAAGTTCCTATCATTTATCCCTATATATGGCGCATAACTGCCAAACCTTAATCCTGCAGAACTTCTGGCTAAAAATCTTGTGAATAAATTTATTTTTCTAGAATTATCATAATAAAGCCAATCAGGAATTTCAAAAATATAATTAAGGCAATTTTCTCTTTTTGGGATGTGAATATCTCCAAGAAAGGAAATTATTACTTTTTCTTTCTCTCTGCGATATTTCAAAAATGCTGCGGTTTGAAATAATTGATTACCTAATCCCCCAACCATTCTAGAAAAAAGCATTTTTTAAAAAAATATAAAGTTAAGAAAAAGATTCTTTAGATAGTTCTAATTTTGTCTTAAGTATATAATCTTAAGTTAATAATATTTAAATTTTAATTGGGGAAATATCCTATTTCTAAACAAAATTCATCTTACTTATTTAATATCGTAGTACCTCTATTCAATGCAGAGAAATATATAGAAAAGTGCCTTAACTCAATTATTAAACAATCCTATAAAAAATTTCATGTCCAAATAGTTGATGATTGTTCTACTGACACTTCTTTTGAAATCGCTTCTTCAATATGTAATAAGCATAAGAATTTTGAGATAATTAAAAATCCTAGGCGGTTAGGAGCATTAAATAATATTTTTAATTTGCTTAATAAAAAAATAAAAGAACCATCTCGGACTATAGATATTTTAATTGATGGAGATGATTACTTATATAGTGGTGATGTTCTAAATATTCTTCACGAAAAGTATTCAGACACAGATTGTTTAATAACATATGGTTCGCATTTATGCTCAAAAAGTGTTCGAGGTAAAAAATATCCAGGCTTAATAAGAAAATATAACTTATTTAGGGAATATTTTTGGTACGCCTCCCATCTAAGAACTTTTAGACATGATTTGTGGTTATCTGTTAATAAGCATGATTTATTAGATAAAAATAGAAAATACTATTCTGTCGCTTGGGATCTAGCAATAATGTTCCCGATGTTAGAAATGGCAGGATCACGTCAAGAGTTTATTAAGGAAGTTTTATATGTCTATAACGATGAAAACCCCATTTGTGATCATAGAATAAGAAGAAAACAACAAATATTGGCTGCAAAAGAAATAAGAAAAAAAAGAAAATATATTAAGAAAGATTTTATTTAAAATTGTTTTGATATTTTATCTTCTTTTTACTATGCCAAATTAATCTGATCCCTATTTATATCTTTCATTATTCAAAATATTTTTTTCGTAATACTCGAAGTTCTAACTATTGAAAATGCCTAAAAATGGTGTTTATTGAATTTATATATTTATAAAAATTTATGGCTATTAATCTTTCAACCCTAATATTCACATTACTATCTCCATTGCTTATTTTTGCAGTAATAATTTCTGTTTACTTATTTCATTAGGAAGTATTATCAAATAATATTAACTAATTTAAGGGTGTATTATGCCTGCTTTTTCTAATGCAAATGATAAAACTGCAATTACAGCCATTAGTGTTAAGATTTTGTTCTTTTTGATGAAATCCATAATGCATATTAATAATCTATTTATTAAATTCTTATATAAAATAATAAATAATCAAAATTATTATAACAATTACAATGGAACCCATTTATATAGGAGATTTATTTCCCTCAATAGCTTCTTATAAAAAGATAATTGAAAAATATGATAAAGGTTTAAAAGAAGGGGAATTTTATGAAGAACCTATTGGAGGAGATTTTAATTACCCTGATTGGTAAATATGCTTACTACAAAAATAACTTTTGCCTTGGCATATTGGATTAGAGAGTGGCGTAAGTGCCGGGACAAGAATCCTTCTATTGATGAGTGTGTAAAATTTGTTGAGTGGAAATTAGAAGACTATAAACTTTCTGATAGTGATAAAAGAATAATTGAATCTATTTTGCTCTATGAATCTGAATAAATAAGGGATCAAGACTTTAATTTTGATATTTCTCTATTAAAAAACAAAGGATCATTAAAATCCTCTTACAATTTAAGAAAAAAGTAAATCAGCATATTTACGGATTTACTGAAAATATAAAAAGGAGTAATTTATAAATGTTGAGTTCGGAGGCAATCTAAATGATTGATAATCCGCCTGAAATTTAGTAAATTCCAAAATATAGGAAGCGTATTCCTGAGAATGGGATTATTCGAAAATTAAAGTTCAATCAATTAGTCTGATAAGACTTCGCTCTATAATTACTAGCGACAATAGGGACTGAAATTATCGAGAGAAATCCCCGAATTCACGTATTCTAGGTTTATGAGTAAATAGACTTTAAAATATGTAATTTTATATCCTGTAAGAAGGAAATCAAATATTAAAAAGGACTGTACAAACAGTCCTTTTTTTTGTTTAACAAAATTCTTCTAAATTAGACTTCTTTTTTGGATAATATAGATTCATAAAGTGATTAAAAATATTTCAAAATGAAAGATCAAGTCTTGTTTCCGAAAATTGAAGTACGTGAAAAAGGGTTTTTACAAGTAAGTGATATTCATACTATTTATTGGGAAAGATCTGGTAATCCAAATGGCAAAAAAATTCTTGTTATTCATGGAGGTCCAGGAGGAGGAAGTCAACCAAGATATAGAAGATACTTTGATCCAGATATATTCGATATTATTCAATTTGACCAAAGAGGTTGCGGTTCTTCAACTCCTTTCTCCGAATTAAAAGAAAATACAACCAATCATTTAGTTGATGATATTGAGAAATTAAGGATTCTTTTAAAAATAGATACTTGGCATTTGTTTGGTGGGTCTTGGGGCTCAACACTTTCGCTTGTATATGCGATTAAGAATCCCTCAAGAGTTATCAGCTTAACTTTGCGAGGAATATTTTTATGTAGAAAGTTTGAATTATTGTGGTTCTATCAATATGGTGCAAGTGAGATATTCCCTGATGAATTTGAAGAATATATTTCTGTAATACCAAAAGAAGAAAGAAATGATTTAATAAGTTCTTTTTATAAATATCTAATATCTTCAGATGCAAATCTTAGATCAAAAGCAGCGGCAGCTTGGACAAAATGGGAACTCTCAACTAGTCATTTAATAAATAAAAAATTTGATTTTGATAAGTCTGAAGTTAATTCTTTTTCAGATGCCTTTGCAAGGATCGAATGTCATTATTTTATTAATAATATTTTCTTAGAAGATGATTTTATTTTGAAAAATATAAGAGTAATAGAATCGATTCCAACAAAAATAATTCAAGGGAGGTATGACGTTGTATGTCCTGTTAGGAGTGCTTGGGATCTAAATAAGAAATTAAAGAATTCTGAATTAATTATTGTTAATGATGCTGGTCATTCAATGAGTGAAAAAGGTATTACTCTCGAATTAATAAAAGCTGTAAAAGGAATTCAAAATCTCTAAAAGAGGAAATATTCACTTAAAAATTAAAGGCCATTATCTTCAATATTTTGTGCAATACTCCTAAGAAGTTCGACGATATCAGAATCTTCGCATTGAGTATCTTCTTTAAGCAAAATGCACTCGTCTCTAATACTTACATTAGTACTCCACCATATACCTGAACTATTGGTATCGTCCCATTCAAATCTTTCAGTCATAATTAATAAATTCTAATAAATACATTAAAGCTTGCATTACTTCATCGTGGATTTATATATTTAATTTCAAAATTTAAAAAACTTACCTATTCACTAAAAAGAATCTGGAAATTTCTGACAATAAAATTTAGAAATCTAATTTCAGTTCGTATTGTATTTCCTTTTCTTTAGAAACAATTTTTTTATTACTTATATTTTTTCTAAGCCTTTTTCTAGAACCATGTTTTAAATAAATTTCTTTTGAGATATCCCAATATCCATCCTTTTTAGTGATTTCCTGAATTTTCTTCTTTGCAGTTTTAGTGCTATTTGGGATGTCAATTATTGGTCTTATGTAATTAATTTGTTCATATTCTTCTTTATTAAATCTAGATAATAGCCATGGTTCATGAATGAAATTAAGTGATATATCCTTTAATTCTGGTATCCATTTTTTTATAAATTTTCCTTGAGGATCATGATCTTTTCCCTGCTTAATAGGATTATAAATTCTATTGGTATTGATAGATGTAGTTCCAGATTGCATTTGGCATTGGTTCCAATGTATTCCAGGCTCATAATCTACAAATTTATTTGCTAATTCTGAACCTGAATCTTGCCATGGTAGCCATAAATTATAGCTAGCAAAAGACATTAGCATAGCTCTCATCCTGAAGTTAATCCATCCATTGAAATTTAATGAGCGCATACATGCATCTATAAAAGGAAAGCCTGTATTACCTGAACTCCATGAATAAAGTAATTCATTATTTTTTTCTCTAATGTTTTTAAAAAAAGGATGGAATTCCCTAAACTCTAGTTCTGGTTCACTTTCAAGTTTCTGAATAAAATGACAATGCCAAGTTAATCTACTTTTTAACATCCTAGAATTATTGTTTTTTGATATATTTGCTTTATTAAAAATTTCTTTTAATGAAATGCATCCCCAACAAATATATGGGGATAGTCTTGAACAACTATCAAATGATTTTTCTGGGCTAGAGATATCTTTTGAATAAGAATCTAATTTTTTACTAAAGAAGTATTGCATTCTCTCTAAACCTCTCTTTCTTCCACCTTGCATTCTTCCTGGACAAGTTTCTTTTTTAAAGGGAAAAATTCCGTCTGAGGGTATTTCTCCAACATCAAATTTAATAGAATTAATACTTAATGGAGCTTTAAGTAAGTTTTTTTCAGAATTTTCTTGCCACTTTTTAGACCAATTATTCCTATCTAAATTTCCTCTAAAAACTGAAAATTGCAGAAATTCCTTCCAAATAATATTTTTGCTTAAAGCCCATTCTCTTACTTTTTGATCTCTTTTATAAGTAAGCCAATCTCCCGTTTCTTGATGGCTATATATACCTTTGATTTTAAATTTTGAACTAATTTCATCAAAAATATTGATAACATTGCCAATCCTAATAATTAATGGTTGTCCAATCTCAGCAAGTGCATTTCTTAAGTCTATTAAACTTTCTTTGCAAAATTGCCATTGTCTATCTGAATGAGTATTTTGGCTCCAAATATCTAACTCAATAATATAAATAGGTAAAATATCATTATCTTTAATAGCCTCACAGAGAGCTTCGTTATCAAAAATTCTTAAATCTTTCTTAAACCATAAAATATTTATTTCTTTCATAATTTTTTCTTTTAATCCTAGAAAAATAAGATTAAGTTTGTAGGTAAAAAATATAAAAAATTTTAGAATAACTAAAAATCAAAAAAATGAAAATAACAAAAAAACTTTGGGAGGATAATTATGAGATTGCTTTACTATGTTTAAATACAAAATTTGTTCAAGGTTTAAAGAATGGAAGTCTCCCTAAAAATATTTTTCAAGAATATTTAGCTCAAGATTATTTCTTTTTAGAGACTTTTGCTAGGGCTTATGGTCTTGCTGTTTCTAAATCAAAAGATAAGTACTCAATAAGGAAGTTAAGTGAACTCTTAATGGGCGTTTCAGAGGAGTTAATACTTCATGAAACGTATGCAAAAGAATGGGATATTGATTTGTCTAATAACTATATAAAAAAAGCCACTAAAAATTATACAGATTTTCTTGATGATACTTCCAAAAGACTTAGCTCCGTTGAAATAATGTTTGCAATGACTCCATGTATGCGACTTTATTCTTGGATAGGAAAAAGTTTGTATAAGGAGGATTTTGATATTAAGTATAAAGAATGGATAATTACTTATTCTGATGAGAGCTTTGAAAAGCTGGCAGATTCACTTGAAAATCTTATTGAGACTAATAAAGAAACATATGATATTAATCATGCCAAATATTTATACAGGAGAGCTATGGAATTGGAGTTAGATTTTTTTAATGCATATTCAGATTTCTGATTTAAATTAAAATTTATTTATAGTACTTTCAAAAACGAGTTAATAAATTATGTATTCAAAAATTGCACTTTCAATAGGAGGTAGTGACTCTGGAGGTGGAGCAGGCATACAGGCTGACTTGAGAACTTTCATGGCTCTTAAAGTACATGGATGTTCTGTTATTACATGTATTACGGCACAAAATAGTATAGAGGTTACATGCGTTCAACCAGTAGAGAAGAATACTTTATTAAATCAGTTAGATACTTTATTTGCTGATTTTGGTATTGATGCTTTGAAAACTGGAATGTTATTAAATGAAAGGATAATTAATGAGACTGCTTCAAAATTAAATACATACAAAATAACCAAAATTATTGACCCAGTAATGGTTACAAGAACTGGTTCTAAATTACTGGAAGATTCTGCTATTAATGCTTATAAAAAACTCTTATTACCAAATTCTGATTTGGTAACTCCAAATATTTATGAAGCAAATCTACTCTCTGGTTTAGAAATAAGGAGTAAAGAAGATATCGAAAATTCAGCAAGAAAAATTATTGGTCTTGGAGCTAAAGCGGTACTTATAAAAGGTGGCGGTTTAAAAGATATGAAAGGGAAGGATTTTTTCCTTGACTTAAATGGTAGAAAAGAGTGGCTATTTAATAATTTTATAAATACAAAAAATACCCACGGAAGCGGCTGTACTTTGAGTGCTGCTATTTGTGGTTACAAGGCCTTAGGTTTTGATCTATTTGATTCCATACAAAAAGCGAAATTATTTGTTGAGAAATCTTTAGACAATTCTTATAAAATAGGCTCAGGCCCTGGTCCCTTAGGCCATTATTAATTATTTATAGAAGTGGAGTTAAAACCACCATTTTCTGTAGGGCTTTTTTAAAAATAAGATTTCTTCAGTCTCCCATCCTCCCTCCAACCACTCAAGATGCTCAAGTAATAAAGACTCACTTTCCCTTTTGCTTAATTGCCCAATTCTATTAGCAATACCATCGAACCTTACTTTCATCAATTCCTCAATCTTGATGTTATTCATTGGTTAAATAATAAATTTTTTCTACTCTTACTTGTATACATTTTCTTGTCAACGATTTAATTTTATTTGTTTACTAGCAGTTCTTAAATATGTATTAAATACAACTTTTTAAAATAGATAGTAATTAAGACTTATTCACATAGATTTAATTAAAGACTAGTTTATATAAAAATACTTCAACTATGAATAAAGAAGAAACATCAAATCAAAAAACTATTTTAAATGTAGGCTATTGTGAAACGACCTCTGAATGGCTAGATAGAATCATTACTGAACTGGCAGATGAAAATAAAAATTTTGTAGATTTGTCAGTTATTTGTTCTTAATTTTTAAGAAAATATAGTTTATTTTGATTTTTTTTCAGTTTGCTTTTAAGTATGAGAGAAATTTAAAAGATATTTTGTGATGTGAATCCTAATAAAAAAAACATAGAAATAATTAAACAATTCAATTTATCTCCTCATCCTGAGGGTGGATGGTTTAGAGAGATAGTAAGGAGTGAGAATTCTCTAATAAGGGAAGATGGCCAAAGTAGAAACTTTATTACGGGAATTTATTATCTTTTGGAGAGAGATGCAAAAAGTGCTTGGCACAGAGTAAAAAATGCAGATGAAATTTGGATTTATTTAAGGGGTGATCCACTGAATTTATGGTGCCTGGATAATGATAATAAGTTAATAAGAAATTTAATTTTAGATTCCAATAATCCAGTAGAAATGATCCCATCTGGATATTGGCAAGCTGCAAAAAGTACAGGCGAATTTACTTTAGTGAGTTGTTGTGTTGGCCCGGGCTTTGATTTTAAGGATTTTGAATTACTCAGAAATACAAATCATACTTCTAGATTGGATAAAGCAATTAATGATCTTGTTTGAGACATTTTTTTGTTTATATTTTTGAAATTATCCTCTAGATTTATAAGGCTACGCAATCAATCTATATTTAATGAATCAAAATTCTGTCAAAACAATTGGTATGAATGATGAACCAAGAAAAGATTCATACTTAGTATATGTAAATCAGGCTGATGGATTAAAAGGCATCCTTAATAGGGATTTTGATGAATGGTCGAATTTTGATAGTTGGGAAAGTATCTCAGTTCAGCAATGGATTTTTTCTAGAGCTTTGGAGGTTTTCAGAGGTAAGAAAATTGATATTAAATGTGACTGTTGTGAACATAATGATTTAATCCCAAATGATTTTGAGAGTATTAAAAAAGAAAAATGCTTGGGTAAAAAAAGCGCTTACATGATTGAAAAAGTTGTAGATGAAATTGTATTAGCTAAGGCAAGAAGAGAAAGTGATGGAACATATTCTGCGTAAGATTCATAAATATCTTTGGAGTGAAAAATCTTTTACTTACCAGTGAAAATTATCAGAAGAACCAATCGTTAAATTTCTAGTGGACATCTTATGGAACTTAAAGTGTACCGAATCACTGAACTCCTTTTCATCTGAGTAATTCATAAGATCTACTGGGTCGACATTTTCATCGAACCATGCATCATATTCAATATGGTTTGGTTCAGCAAAAAAACTCATATACAATTAATAGCTATCAAAAAACATATAAACGGTACATGTGATACCAAATTAACATTCTTAATTTTTAGATAATCCAAAATTTTAACTTATTCATAAATATTAGTTGCTAGAAAGATAGGAGAAATATTTATAAATTCATGTCTCTCGATACAATGATGGTTTCTATCCATCCCCACTTCACAATCAAGGATGGCAAGATGGACCAGTGCATAGCTCTTTTAGAAGAAATTTTGGCACTGACAAAAGCTAATGAACCTGACTGCCTTTTTTTTAATATCACTACATGTGGGTCAGATAAGGCTTATGTAAGAGAGGCATATAAAGATGGTGCCGCCGCTTTATTTCATCTAAAAAATATGGGACATATGATTCCCAAGCTTTTTGAAGTGTCAGATATTACTGTGCAGGTCCAAGGCCCAGCTAAGGAGATTGAACCCTTGAAGGAAATACTCCCAGATGCTGATTTCTATGAAGCAATATCTGGATTCTGATAAAGTTTTTTTATTGACAGTCGATCAAATGGGGCTTTTAGCCCCCTTTTTTTATTTAGGAATTCAAAATAAATTAATCTTCCCTTTACTTATATCAAGTAGCTTTATTATCAGCACAAATATTATTTTTATGGCATCAACTTTTTATATTGTTCATCATGAATTTAAGGCAGGAAAAGCTGAAAAATGGTGGGAAACAGCTTATGCGGCAATGTCACCAGGTGGTGGATGGGATGATGCGGTAGCAGCTAATAAAGAAAAAGGATTTTTTAACCATTCTGCAAATGCCGTAACTAAAACTGGCCCTGTATATTGTTTTTGGGAAGTAAAAGAGGGTATTTCTGCTGAAGATTTTCAGGAGTTTATAGATGGACCCTCTGGTCCAGGGTTCGGACAAGATGCATTGATGAATATCTGTAAACCAATTGACACATCATTAATGAATGGACAAACACCTTATCCACCAGTTTTTTCTTGATAATTGACAGTCGATCTAAAATAAATAGCAATTAGCTTTTTTTTATGACTATTGAAACTACTGTTTTCACCTTTAAACTTTCAAATACATTTGAGGAATGGGTAAAAATGTTTGATAGTCCAGAGATAGATGCATTTCATAAAACGGTAGGACTTACTCCCCTATATCGTGGCAAAAGTTTAATTGATCCAAAAGAAGTTATTGTTATTCACCAAGCTGAAGAAGGTTTGGCTAAGCATGTTTTTTCAGATCCTGAAACCATTAAGAATATAGAATCTGGAGGACATATTTATAGCACAACTAAAATCACAAGTTGGGTTTCTGAATAGTTGAAATTCTAATTTTTAAAACCTATACAAATTTAATTTGGATGATTTTCAAATTCAGGTCTAATTTTAATGAGTTTTGAAATCTCTAATTCAAGTTCCTCTTCGGAATTAAAGCCTAAAACATCGTAGGTTTCTAAACCTAATAAAGTCTCTTTTTTTAGGGTTATTTCCATATTTTTTGGATTTATAATCCAATACTAAATTTTTATTATTTAGAAGAATACTTAAGTTTTTGATTCAACACCTTTAAAGAATTTAATTACTGAAAGTCGACCTAAGATAAGGGGAATTAATTACTTCTTAAATGTCAAGTACTCAAGCCATAGAAAATTTAATTTATGGTTATGCAACCAGTGAAGATTCTTCTTTTTTAATACCAAACGTAACAGGGGATTTTTTGGCTGTAAGACCAAGTGGAAATCCAATCTCTGCGAAAGGATTAGTGGGGATGTTTGATAATAATGACTTAGTTGCAGAATCCTCAGAACTGATCAAAATCCATAAAATTGAAATTTTTGGTGAGATAGCCTACGCGGTTTTTACATTAAATGAAATCTTCAGTTATAAAGGAAACCAAAATAAAGATCTTTCAACTTATACTTGCATTTTTAAAAATGAAAATGGTACATGGAAATATGCCTGGATGCAAAGATCACAAGGAACTACTGATATGAAAACTTGGGAATAAATGAACCGCTTATTTCTTACAACAATATTATTTTTATTTCCTTTTTCTGCTCACGCTGGTTTTCCAGAAGGTGAGAATGGATATGATCTAAAAAAAATTGAAGAGTCTTTTAGATTACCTTGTGATGAAATTGGAAATGATGATTGTATTGCAAGAGCATTAGGAGTTGGCGCCTGTGCCTGGATATTTGGAATAAATAAGGATAAAGAACCTGTGGAAGCTTTAAAAATTGCAGATACTGTTTTAATTGCCCTTTTGAAAGGAAATAATCTTGATTTAAAATCAATGATTGGAAAAGATGGGTTAATTAGAACAAATATTAAAAAAGAAGCTACTTACAGAATTAACTTCTGCAGAGAAGAAACAAAAAAAGCTATTCCAAAGTTAGTAGCGAAATTACCAGAGGGTGTTGTATTAAATGCAAAGAGAATAGAAAATTTAACCAGCGTATTCCCTCTGCAGTATTTAAGTATGTTTGAGCAATTTAGTAAATAAAATATGAAACATTTATTATTGCCCCCTATATTCAAACGTTTTAAAAAAAGTGCTTTCTTCTCATCACTAAATCAGAATACTTGTCCTGTTTATGATGCTGAAGAAATAAAAAAACAAGAACAACAAGAAGCTATTAAAAAGTTATACCCATAAAAAAAGGGCGTTAGCTTCGCCCCAGCCAAAAAGCGGAATAATCCCCATCACCCAGCCCTTTATAAATCCTAGCACTACATATGGTGTTTGTAAGTAATAAAAATTAACTATTGATGGAGTTGTTTGTTTCTAATAAATTTGTCATGATGGAAATCCCCATCACCCAGGCTCGCAAGAGTCTTTTTTTTATGTCTAGTTTTGGATCAGACACTCCATTTATGCTTCTTGCAAAACTTAAAGTAAAGGAAGATAAGGTTGCAGAATACTTAGAAATTGCGGATAAGACAGATAAAGCTGTTGAAGCTGACGAACCAGGAATGCTCCATCATACTTTTGATCAAGATCCTGATGAGCCTCTTCGTTTCGTATGGTCAGAAGTTTATAAAAATGATGATGCTTTACTAGCTCATTTAGCTAATCCAGCTTTAGGTGTTTATCTTGAGGCTCATGCTGCACTAGGAACTGATCTTTCTGTTGAATTTTATGGAACTGTTGGAGATAAAGTTATTGAAGCTATGAACGGAACAGGAGTTCCATATAAGATCTTTAAAACAAAATTAGGTTATAGCAGAGTTTAAGGATGAGAGTATTATTTAATTAGTTCGACTAAATTATTAATAAGAATCTGAGTGCAAGAGGTAACCACAGACATATAAGAAGCATTAGTAAAAGAGTAATAGCGTGAACATTTGGGATGTATTGCTCTTTAAAAATTTGCGTCTTCATAATTTATCTCGCTTTCTTAAGTTTGATTTCTCTTCTAATAAGCAGAGCTATGACTACAACACACATATTCATTAGAAATACGTCTAATGGCATTTAATAAAAAAGTCTCTACTTAATTAATAGCAAGATTATTGATTTAAGGTTAGTAAATGAAAATTAAATTGAGATTCTATCAAGCATCAATACATCTTGAGCTTGAATCGTATCTCTCTTATCTTCATCTTCGGGATCTTTATAAGATTCAATTTCAGATTGAATTTTTCTCTTATAAACTCCCCTGATATAATCAATTTCTCTTCTTTCTTTATTAAGTATAGAAAATGGTGATCTTTTTAAGTTCATAACAATCTCCTTAAAAATAAGTTTTGATTAGCTCCAGTTTTTGTCAGATTCAACAAAGCTATCCAATGTTTGTTGATTTCTGATTTCTTCCTCAAGAATTTCTTCCTCTGATCTTTCTTCAAGCTCAGATTCATAATCTTCTTTTAGTTTGGATTTGGTAGACATTTGCTCATGACGACTACCACTATGTTCTAACTAGTCATACAGGCCATCCGACTTATAAATATGTACGGTTTGAGGTACTCACATATACGGATAAAGGATCAACAATTGAATTTGAAAATGGTTAAAATGAGATGAATTTGGATCAATTTTTCCCTTTAAGAATCATCAGAATTGGCAGACCAATAAACATCAGACTCCCATCGATTAGTAAGAAAGTATTAAGATTCATTTTTCTATTTCTTCGGAGATATTCCAACTAAAAGTTATCCCTTTTTTTATTGGGTCTTTTTTCATATCATTCATCTCTTTTCTGATTTTGTTGTAATATGCCAACTCTTCTGAGTCATCAGAACCAAGACCATAATTCATGGTTGCCGCAAGATATATTCTGTGCATCCTGTATGACGATAATGACATTTCTTATAACAATATTCTTAAATTTTAAAATATATAAAAGTTATTTAAGACTAATTAGTTTTATTGGGCTATAACCTCGCCGAGACCAGAACTCAGGGCCTTTCCCTTACCAAGCGAAGTAAATTATTTTAATAAGAAATAATTATGCTCTAATATCTGCTCTAATTCGTTTATATTTAGTGGTCTTAAAATTATTTTATTCTTTCAAATACTTATAAACTCAGTTATGGAGATACTTCTTGTTCATGCCCTCGTCGGGACTTGAACCCGAGACCTCTCCCTTACCAAGGGAGTGCTCTACCGCTGAGCTACAAGGGCAATTTTAAAGTGGGCCGGGTTGGATTTGAACCAACGTAGGCAGAGCCAGCGGATTTACAGTCCGCCCCCTTTAACCACTCGGGCACCGACCCCCACTATTTGAACTTATCAGTTAATGGACACTTTGTGTGAATTTGTTTTGGTTTTTTTGTTTCTTTCTAGATAGCATTTGTAAAGAAAAGACTTTATTGATGATGAATATTTTATTGATAAATGGTCCAAATCTAAATCTTTTGGGCACTAGAGAACCTGAAATATATGGTAATAAAACATTGCGTGATATAGAAAAAGATTTAATTAAAATTGCTAAAGAAAAAAGTATTAATCTTGAATGTTTTCAAAGTAATCACGAAGGAGAAATAGTAGATAAAATTCAGGAGTCTGTAAAAAGTATCCAAGGTATTCTTATAAATGCTGGCGCTTTTACTCATACCTCAATTTCTATTCGTGATGCTTTAATTGGATCAAAAATTCCTTTTGTAGAGTTACATATTTCAAATATTTTTAGTAGAGAAGATTTTCGTAAAGAATCTTTTCTTACAGATAAAGCTATAGGAATTATTAGTGGATTTGGTATATCAAGTTATTCCTTAGCTCTTGAAGGAATCATTGGATATTTAATTAGTAAGGATTAAATGCTAGTCGATTTTAAAAGGCCCACTTCTCATATTAAATATTTGTCGTCATTTACCTCAGATGAGTGGATCAAACTCGCATTATCTAATCCAATTGATATTCTTATTGACCATGCTCATTGTGAAAGAAAAGCAGCAGGAGTAGCTATTCAATTGATGTTTAGATATCCATCAGAACCAAATCTGGCAGAAGTTTTAAGTCCAATAGCGAGAGAAGAATTAGAGCATTTTGAAAAAATACTTTATTTTTTAAAGGATCTTGGACATTCTCTTGAGTCCTTAAAACCGCCTCCATATGGAGCTGAATTATCCAAGAATATAAGAAAGGAAGAGCCCAATAGAATGCTTGATAGTTTCTTAATAGCAGGACTTATTGAAGCGAGAAGTCATGAAAGATTAAGCTTGCTTGCGCTGAATTCTGAAGATAAATCGTTTAAATTCCTTTATGAGTCTCTGCTTGAGAGTGAGGCAAGACATTTTGGAGTTTACTGGAAACTAGCGCAAACTAAATTCTCTAAAGATCAAACTTTCAAAAGGTTAGAGGAATTGTCTGAAATTGAGTCAGCAATACTAGCTGAAACTTTTATACTGCCGAGGGTACATAGCTAAAGTTATAAAATAAAAATGATAATAAATAAGTTCTTAAGTTTACTTAATCGATATAAAACTGATTTGCCAACATTCACTATCGTTGGTGTAGGCCCTGGAGATCCATCGCTTTTAACAATTGCTGCTGTGGATGCAATAAAAAAAGCGAAAGTTATAGTTTTCCCAATATCAGATGATAATAAAAAGAGTTTCGCTTCGGAAATAGTCAAGAAATACACCAAATTTAAAAAAAATATCCCTATCATCTTTCCAATGGCTAGGAAGGATTTTGATCCAGATGAAATATGGTCTGATGCTGTAGAAAAAATTGTGAAATTTATACAAAATGGCGAATCAGTTGTTTTACTTTGCCTTGGAGATACTTCACTATTTGCAAGTTCTTCTAATATTTTGAGGTTAATAAAAAATAATCATGCTGAAATTATTACTAAAACAATACCTGGTATTTCCTCTATTTCAGCAGCAGCAGCTTTGAATGATTTTGATCTGGTAAAAAAAGGCGAGACATTGATCATCAAAGAATGCCCTTCTTCAGAATCTGAATTAACAACCCTAATTAGTGAAAGTAAGTCAAATAAAACGGTATTGGCCATTATGAAAGTTGGCAAAAGATGGAATTTAGTCAGGGAAATTTTAAAAAAAGAGGATATCATCAATACAACATTAATAGCTTTAAGTGTTGGGATGCCTGATCAAATTATTCAATATGCATCACAATATAAAAAGGAATTTATGCCTTATTTTTCTTTGATTTTGATAAGGTTCGATTAATGTATAAAAAAGAAAAATTAGTTGAAAATCAATTTACATGGCCAATATGTAAGGATTTATTATTTCTTGTTCTCGAAGATAGGGTTAGTGATGTTTTTGTTTGTGAATTGGTTTGGGAAAGACTTTTTTATACTAAAGAAAGAACTTTAAATAATTGGGTTTCTAGTTCATTAACTCCTGCTTATTGGTCAGAAAGATTTGAAAAAGCTCCGCAAATCATTTCAGAGCGACCAGCCTCAGTACATTTGACTCGATCAATTCCAAAAGAGTATAAACAGGGATTGAAAAATTTTCTTAATTTTAAAGGCTATAAGATTAATGAACTCTATCCAAGAAGAACTAGAAGAACGACGGCAGTAAATTGGTTGATTTATTGGGCGATTGAAAATGATTGTTTTTCAAAAGATAGTGGATTAATGCCAAGTCCTAGTTCACCCCCTGTTAATCCAGTTAAAGGACATTTTGGCGATCCAGAAATTAAATAAGTTTTTTTGAAAAAGGTAAATGATTCTATTAAAGGTATAGTTGTAATGGATACTAGTTTCTTTGGAGAGAAGAATTGATTCTTCCTACAATAGCAATTATCGGCAGACCGAACGTTGGCAAATCAACCTTAGTTAATCGGCTTTGCCAAAGTAATGATGCAATAGTATTTGATAAGCCTGGTGTTACAAGAGATAGAACTTATCAAAATGCTTTATGGGGAGGTAAGGAATTTCAAATAGTTGATACTGGAGGGTTAGTTTTTGATGATGATAGTGAATTTCTCCCAGAGATAAGGACACAAGTTTTCTTGGCTCTAGAAGAGGCTTCACTCGCTTTACTGGTGGTAGATGGAAATCAAGGAGTTACTGATGGTGATTTATCGATAGCAAAATGGTTAAGAAACCTAAGCTGTAAAACAATTGTTGCTGTTAATAAATGCGAATCCACTACTCTTGGAATATCACTAGCTTCGGAGTTCTGGAAATTAGGATTGGGCGAACCTTTCCCAGTTTCGGCAATTCATGGTTCAGGTACTGGAGATCTTTTAGATCTTGTTATTGGCGAACTTCCTGAAAATAATATTCAGGATGACGAAGAAAAGATGATGATGTCAATTATTGGTAGGCCTAATGTTGGCAAATCTAGTTTGTTAAATTCAATCTGTGGAGAAAAAAGAGCAATAGTTAGTGATATTAGTGGTACGACAACTGATTCAATAGATACGCTTATTAAAAAGGGTGATAATCATTGGAAAATTATTGATACTGCAGGGATTAGAAGAAAGAAAAATGTTAAATATGGCACTGAATTCTTTGGTATTAATAGGGCTTTTAAATCTATAGATAGAAGTGATGTTTGTGTTTTAGTTATAGATGCTATAGATGGAGTAACTGATCAAGACCAGAAGCTGGCTGGGCGCATAGAAGAACAAGGCAGAGCTTGTATAATTGTTGTTAATAAATGGGATCTTGTAGAAAAAAATAGTTCAACAATTTATCAAGTAGAAAAAGAACTTAGATCTAAACTTTATTTTTTACACTGGTCAAAAATGATTTTTATATCTGCCCTAACTGGTCAAAGGGTTGATAATATTTTTGAACATGCTCTTAATGCTGTAAATCAACATAGAAGAAGAGTTACAACATCTGTAGTTAATGAAGTACTTAAAGAATCAATCAGTTGGAAAAGTCCTCCAACGAAGAGAAGCGGCAAGCAAGGTAGGCTTTATTACGGTACTCAAGTAAAGAACCAACCTCCCACTTTTACTCTTTTTGTAAATGACCCTAAATTATTCGGAATAACTTATAGAAGATATATTGAAAAACAAATTAGAGTAAATTTAGGCTTTGAAGGCACACCCCTCATTTTACTTTGGAGAGGAAAACAGCAAAGAGCTTTAAATAAAGAAGTCGAAAGAGAAAATATTGAGTTAATTCAAAAAGATTAATGAATTTGCTAACCAAATTTTCTGTTGGTCAATACGTTCACGGTAATAGAAGTTGGCTAAGAATTATAGATAGTAGATTAAAAATAATTATCGTAATGATATTTTTAATTACTCCAATTTGGGCAGGTCCAATATGGAGATTGAGTTTAGTTGCTTTTTTACTATTAATTACTTTTTTAAGTTTATTGCCATCTAGAGTATGGTGGCGATCATTATTTTTCCTCTCATGTTTGTCACTATTAATTGGATGTATATCAATTCTTGCCTCGTCTGATATTCAATCTCTTGATGGCTACTTAAGAAATCCCAATGAGTTGCAAGTAGTACTGGAAAGCCAAAAAGAATGGAATATTTTGCAAATTCCTTCTCAGAAAATATGGTTTATTAATTTTGGTCCCTACAACTTATCAAGAAAAGCCTTTGAACTAGGAATAAAAACCTCCACTTTGATATTTACCGTTATTCATAGTGTGAATTTAATGCTTTTAACCACATTGCAGGAAGACATTGTATGGGGATTAAGTTGGTTTATGTATCCATTAAGAAAAATTGGATTGCCAACTAGTAAGTGGCTTTTTCAGTTGTTAATTGCATTACGTTTTATTCCTCTAGTGCAGGAAGAACTTCAAAATATCGTTAAATCAGTTTCAATTAGATCAATAAATTTTCGAAATTTAGGACTAAAGAAATCCTTTAACGTTTTATTAATCTTAGTGGAAAGGTTATTTCAAAATATATTTCTGAGAATTGATCATGGATCAGAATCATTACTCTCAAAGAAAAAAATTATTATAAAAACTAACAGATTTAGAACTCTTTATCCTTCAAAATCTCTCAATGTAATTGTTAATACATTATCGATTTGTTTTATTTGCATAGCAATTTTTCTTAGAAAACTGTATGGTGCATTGTAAATAACAAAATATTTAAGGTTTGAGTTCTGAGCGTTATTTAAACCATCCAACATTTGGCATGTTGTACCAAGTTTCTCCTGGAAATGATGGGAGAGATATTTATGCGACTTTATACGCTCAAAAAATGTTTTTCTTGGTAGAAGTCCGACAGAGAGAAGTTTTTTTTGAAGTTATACCTTATCTAGATGCCCGTAATCAGGCCGAATTAAATCTTCAAAAAACTAGAAGAAAAGGATCTGAAGAACTATCTAAATGGGAGAATTTATTTACGCAAACTTTCTTATAAAAGGTGAACCCTGCAAATTATTTAAAAATAAAAAATAAAATACCATCAAATGTAAATATTCTTGCGGTAAGTAAAGGATTTAAAAGTCAAGAAATCAAGACTATTCAAAATATAGGTCAGAACGATTTTGGTGAAAGTAAGGTTCAAGAGGCGTTTGAAAAGCAATTAACCTTAAGAGATCTTAAACAAATAAATTGGCACTTTATTGGAAGAATACAAAGTAATAAAATAAGAAAAATAGTTCAAAATTTTAAATACATTCATTCAGTAGATTCATTTGAGAAGTTGCAAAAGATTTCAAATATTTCAAGTGAAGAGAAGAAAAATCCATTAATAATGTTGCAGGTTAAATTGAGTGATGACCCTACTAAAGGAGGCTTTAATCCTGAATTTTTAATTTTGAAATGGAGAGAAATTCAAGAGTTGAAAAATATTTCATTAATCGGTTTGATGACTATCAATCCTAAAGGACTTAGCTCTAAAGAAAATTCAGGGTTGTTCAAAAAATGTCGTTCTCTAGCTGATTCACTGCAACTACCAGATTGTTCCATGGGGATGTCAGGTGATTGGGAGGAAGCCATTGACGCTGGATCAACTTGGTTAAGATTAGGATCATTGATTTTTGGAGGTAGATCCTAATTAGTTATTTTTTTATAAAATTCTTATTTATAAACTTGCAGTAAAGTTCAACTAGCGTTATTTAAGTATAGGTAGTTTATTCATTTATAAAATGAATCTATTACTTGAGGTTCTTAAACCTTAGTAATCAATTTCAAGAGGATTTAAAGGTGTCACTTATTTCTAGATTAAAAGCAGTTGTTGCAGGGGATGAGTATCTCGATGATGATTTTGATGAGTTGGATTATGCTTCAGAGGATGAATTAAATGATATTAATAATTTCAAACAAAATCCAAAGAATGCAAATGCCCTTGCAAATTCAAATCCATTCGATTTTATGAATAACAACAGATCATCAAAAGTAGTTGGTATGCCTGGAATCTCAAATTCATCCTCAGAGGTAAGCTTAATGGAACCAAGAAGTTTTGATGAGATGCCTCAAGCTATACAAGCACTAAGGGAGAGAAAAACCGTAATTCTCAATTTAACTATGATGGATCCCGATCAAGCTCAAAGAGCGGTTGATTTTATTGCTGGGGGAACATATGCAATTGATGGGCATCAAGAGAGAGTAGGTGAAAGTATTTTTCTTTTTGCTCCAAGTTGTGTAAATGTAACTAGTTCTTCCCCTGAAGAAGCTGCTCCTTCTTCTGTGTCTACAGAAAACACACCACAATATAGTTTGGGCAAAAATACTACTCCTGAACCAGCATGGGGTAATTCTAAATTAAGTGCTTATTCATGATTAATCTGTGACAGATAAAATTGCGATTATTGGTTTTGGAAATATTGCAAGTGCTATAATAACCCCTCTATTAGATAACCAATTAATTCAGCCAGAGAATGTTTTTTGTGTTGTAAATACAGAAAAAAGTTTAGAAAATATAAAAAAAAATTATAAACATAATATAAATGTTTATAGATCAGGTTCTAAAGAGTCAAAAATAATTTGGAATTGCCAATATAAACTTCTTTCGATAAAACCACAACAATTTAATGATATAAGTGAGTCCCATCATATAAAAAACAAGGACAATTTAATAGTTTCAATTCTTGCGGGGGTTTCAATAAATAGACTTACTCAAAAGTTTCCTAATCATAAATGTGTGAGGGTGGTTACAAATATTCCAATAACTATTGGTAAAGGTTTAACAGGGATTTCTTGGGGAGAGGAAATTACAGAAGATCAGAAACAATTTACAAAAAAATTATTTGAAAATACTAGTAAAATTTATGAATTTACTGAAGATTACCTTGATATATTTTTAGCTTTAACTTCATCAGGTCCTGCAATTATTGCTTTAATTATAGAAGCATTAAGTGATGGAGGATTAAGCGGGGGATTACCAAAAATAATTTCAGAGCAACTTGTTATGGAAATGATACTAGGGACTATTTGTCTAATAAAGGAAAATAAACTTACTACCTCTGAGCTTAAAAATTTAGTAACCTCTCCAGGTGGAACAACTATTTCTGCTTTAAGGGTTTTAGAAAAAAAGAGTGTAAGGTCAGCATTAATTGAATCAATAGTTTCAGCTAGTAATAGAAGTAAAGAGTTTCGTTAGGTTTTTCAATTATCTTTTAAGTTCATATAAACTTTTTCAAGTTGATTTATATTTTTAGCAATTGTGTATCTCTCAAGTATACGTTCTCTAGCTTTTTCTCCAAGATCTTTTGTAAATGAAGGGTGTTCTACAAGAATTGGAATTATAGTTTTTAATTGTGCAGCCACATTATCTGTTGAAATTACTATTCCTGCTCCGTTATCTAAAACTTCACCATCAGCTCCCGCATCTGTAGCTACACAAGCAGTACCTGCAGACATTGCCTCTAAAAGTGATAATGATAAACCTTCTACTAAGCTTGGTAAGAAAAATACTTCTGCTATTTGCATTATTGCTATCCTAGTTTCTAAATCTAATTCAGCACCCCACCAAATTAATTTCTCATTACCAAGGTTAGAAAAACTATTTTCAAGTGTTGGTTTCATTGGGCCATCCCCAACAATAATTAATTTGCAATTTTGAGTTTTTGTTAGGCGCCAAGAACGTAAAAGTGCTTCGATATTTTTCTCATTTGCAATCCTTCCCATATATAAAAAGATTCTTGCATTTCCAAGTTTGTTTTTCACCTGATCATATTTTTTACTTTTTTCAGAAAAAGGTTTCCAAATATTCTCATCAACGCCGTTTGGAATAATTATTTGTTTTTCTTTAGGTACTCCTAATTTCTCAAGAACATTTTTTTGAGGTTTAGAAAAAATAATTATTCTATCGAACTTTGCTAAAGAGGGAGCATAAAGTTGATATGTTAATTGTTGAGTGCTCGCAGTTAGATTTCTATTTTTTGCATCAAATGGTGGATGAAATGTTCCGATAAGAGGAACATTAATTTCATTACAAAGCTCTGGAAGTCTAAAGTCTAAAGGAGATAAAGTTAGGCTTGCATGTACTATGTCAGGTTTCAATCTTTCCAATGATAGCCTTAGCTCTTTTTCTGCCCTTGGCGAGGGTATTGTATAAACTTGAGACTTAATTAAATATGGGAGACTTACATCAGGATCATTTGCAAGAAATAATGGGCTTGATGAATTTGAACTAGAGGGATTGTCGAAATGAATAAAACTAATTTTATGCCCTCTGGCCTTTAATTCCTTAGTAGTTAAATTACCGTAAGTTACATTTCCACAAAAAGGGGATTTTTTCCCCAACCAGGCAATATGAACCACATTAATTGAATTATCTATCTATTAAGTTAACAGGCAAAGGCGCCATGATCATATTTTTTAAATTTTTTAATGCTTTATGAAAATGCTAACTATATATATCTCTCAACATTTTTAGTGAAGATAGATCCCTCTCTAATTGAGTAGAGATCCATGTCTCAATAATAAATAATATTTTAAGCCAGACTTTTTTTGGACCCAACAACTCTCCATTAGACTTTATTGGTAATTCTGGGAAAAGAAGTCTCTGTAATAGAGCAACTTCAGATGCATTTATTTTTAGATTACTTTGAGGATCTTCTATGGACGAAAACCCTTCATTTGGTAAATAATAACAACTCCATTCCCAATTTCCTAAAGGTGGAATTATAGTTTCTCCAGTTTTACAACAATGATGAATTGGTAAATTAATACCCCCGATAGCTAATAGATGGATTAAAGATTGAATACTCATTGAGAGCATTTTAATATCTTCTTCTTGAGATTCTTTATATAAATAAATCCTATCAAGATGTGCAAGAACGCAAGATAGATAGTCTTGTTGCTTGTCATTATTACCTACTAATAAAAATGTTAATTCAGTTATTGCTTGTGCGGCTGCAAGACATTCAATATTTTTTCCTAGACCAGAATAGCTTTTTAATATTTTAATTTGACGTACAGATTTAAGATTTCTTTTCCCAAAAATCTGCAGACTTAAATATGTTAGAGGAGTAGCTGCAGCAAGACTACTTTTAGGACGCCTTGCACCAGGTACCGCTAATCTAATAATCCCTTGCTCGTCAGTAAGTATGGTTATTAATCTATCATTCTCGCCTAATGGAGAAGCTTTAATACACAGACCTTTTAGTCTGCACTCACCAGAACCAGACATTTAAATAACGTTTACTTCTTGAAAAATTTCACAAAAATTGGAAGTTCCAACGCAACTAATTCCATTATCAAACAAATCAATTACCTGCGTTAGTTTTTTTATTCCACCTACAAATTTGATTTGATTTTGTGAGCCTGTTATTTTTAGTATTTCGGGGATATCATTAGATGTAAGAGGAGACCCAAACCCGTCCCCGAATTGAAAATTTTTTATTCCTAGTTCCAAACATATTTCTATCGCATTAATAAAAACTTCTTTTTGTAGTTTTGATTTATTTATGATTATTGAAACTGGTAATCCAGATAATTTAACTTGCTCAATTTCAGCAGCGAAAGTTTCTAAATTTCCTTTGGATAAATTTATAAAGTTTGGGATATATTCAATTCCTTTTGCACCCTTATCTTTTGCAAAACAAACTAATTCTTCAATAAATGAAACTGGTAAATCTGCTAAAGGGTAAGAAATAAGTGCGTTTATATCCGCACTGCAATTACACAAACAGTTTTTAAGATCAGTAAGGTAGTTCAGTGAAGTAGAAATATTTTTGATATTGTATTTTCTAATTAAATCGCAATTCACACAGAAATCTTCCCAGGATAGATAAGGGTTAATAATAATTGCATGAATTTTCTCGTTTAATTCATATTCAATATTGGGCATTTAAAACTTATTTAGATTGAATCAGTCCATAACCTCCATGATTCCTTTTATAGATAACTTGAAGTTCATTATTTTTCTTGTTTCGAAAAACATAAAAATCATGATCTATTAGATCTAATTGTTTTCTTGCTTCTTCTGATGAAATTGGATGCATCTCAAAGTATTTATTTTTTATAGATGGCTCAGGCAGACTTGCTTCTATTCCTTCCTTGAGTAAAGCTTTATCTAAAAATCCTGATTCTATACTTTCAATTGGTAAAGACTCTTTATTTTTAAATTGATTGTTATGAGTTGTTTTATTGTTTCTTTCTTTATATTTACGTAATTTTCTACAAAGTTTATTTGAAACTAAATCAATGCTTGAGTATAGATTTTCAGTTTTTTCTTCAGCTCTAATTACGGTACCATTTGCAAAAATAGTAACTTCCGCAGTTTGGAATGAGACTCTTGGGTTCTTTTCAATTGAAAGGTGTATGTCAGCTTCTTTAACGATATCCTTATAATGATGCGTTGCTTTTTCTATCTTTGCCTCAGTATATTCTTTTAATGCTCCAGTGAGCTCAAGATTCTTTCCATGGATTAAAATTTTCATAACAAATCTAAAAATATTTACTTACTTTCTTAATCTACTTAAATATGAAAAATAGAACAGCAATAATTAAACAACCTGATAATATTTCTTCTTTTAATGATGTTTATAAATTACAAAAAGAATATCAGGAGGCATTGATTTTAGATAATTCTAACCCTGACTTTATTTGGATTGGAGAGCATCAACTCTGTTATACGTTAGGTAGAGGATCTAATTACGATAATTTACTATTTTCTTTGGATGATCATAAATACGATGTTTTTAAGATTAATAGAGGTGGTGAGGTTACTTGTCATATGCCTGGACAATTAGTAACTTACTTGGTTTTAGATTTGAAAAATTTTAATAAAGATTTAAATTGGTATTTAAGAAAAATTGAAGAAATTATTATAAAAATTCTTGGAACTTTTAATATAAATTGTCATTCAAGAGAGGGTTTCACTGGTGTTTGGATAGGAAATAAGAAAATTGCTTCAATTGGAATTGGTTGTAAAAGATGGATTACAATTAATGGATTTTCAATCAATATTGACTGCGAATTAGAAAACTTTAATAATATTGTTCCTTGCGGGATAGAAAATTGTCTCATGGCAAATATGATTGATTACAACAAAAATTTAAATATTCAAGAAGTCAAGAGAATTGTTAAAAAAATCATTCAAGAAGAATTTAATTTTGATTTTATATCAAAATAGAAATTAAAATTTCAAAATCAATTTAATATGGGCGATTTAGCATACTGGCCTTCAGCCAAACTTCTTTCTAAAAAAGATAAATTTGCTAAAAATAGAGATTTTATTAAGAACCTTCATCATATAGATCAAATTTGGGAAAAATTAAAATTTAAATGTGGTGATACTTTAGCTGTTTGCGATTTAAGAGGGAAATACAAAGAAAAATTTTCTTATTCTGAGCTGGCTGATTTAATAACAAAAGTCTCTTTTTCCTTTAAAAATTATGGTTTAGTAAAGGGGGATGTAGTTACTGTAATTTCCGAAAATTCTCCAAGATGGCTAGTAGTTGATCAGGGCTTAATGCGTTTAGGAGCTATAAATGCAGTGAGAGGTATTAATTCTCCTTCTGTAGAATTAGACTATATTATTGAGCATTCTAATTCAGTAGGTCTAATAGTTCAATCTAAGGAGATTTGGCTAAGATTAAACAACAAAGAAGAATTAAAAAAAAGACTGAAATTTATAATCAATTTAGAAGATGAACAATTTGAAAGTTTAATAAGTTGGAGTAAATTTATAAGTTCAGTAGAAAAAGAAAATTCACAAAATAATAATCTTGAAAAAGATAATCCAGAAATTGATGACGTCGCTACTATTCTTTATACTTCTGGGACAACAGGAAAACCTAAAGGTGTCCCCTTGACTCATGCAAATTTTTTACATCAAATAATCAATTTAGCTTATATCGCTGATCCAGAACCAGGGACCTCCGTATTGAGCGTTTTGCCTATCTGGCATTCTTATGAGAGGAGCGCTGAATACTTCTTTTTTTCATGTGGTTGTTCTCAATACTATACAATTCCAAAATTTCTGAAAGATGATATTACACAAGTAAAACCTTTTGTCATGGCTACTGTACCAAGACTATGGGAGGCAATACATGATGGTTTTTTTCAGGCGTTGAAAAAAATGCCTTCCAAAAAGCAAAAACTTATTAAGTTTTTGATAAGTAATAGTTCAGTTTTCAAAAGAAGTCTAAGAAAGATAAGAAATTTAGATATAAATCAAATAACTTTTAAATCAAAAATCCCCTTACTGGGTTCTGTTATTGGCCGATATCCCATACATAAATTGTCTACTATTTTTTTATGGCCGAATATTCTTAGACAACTATGCGGAGAAAAACTGAAATTTCCCATTAACGGCGGAGGTGCATTGCCAGAACATGTGGATCTTTTTTTTGAATCTTTAGGTGTAGATGTTTTGGTAGGATATGGCCTCACAGAAACTAGTCCAGTAATAACTTGTAGGAGGAGAGAATTAAATGTTAGAGGATCATCCGGTCAGCCTCTAGCATTTACTGAAATCAAAATAGTAAATGATGATAAAAAAAAGATTCTGAAGTTCAGAGAAGTCGGAAAAATTCTTGTTAAAGGACCACAAGTAATGAAAGGTTATCTTAATAATGAATTAGCTACAAAAGATGTTTTATCCAAGGATGGTTGGTTTGATACTGGTGATTTAGGTTTCCTAATACCAAATGGTTCTCTTTTTATAACAGGAAGAGCCAAGGATACAATAGTGCTATCAAGTGGTGAAAATATAGAACCTAATCCACTTGAGGCCGAAATCCTTAGTTCTGAATTTATTAATCAGATTCAACTAGTAGGACAAGATAAGAAATGTTTAACAGCCCTTGTAGTGCCTAATGTCAAATTGGTTAAAAATAAGTTTTTGGAAGAAGACCTTTCGAAATTAAACCTTAATAAGGACATTGGTACATTTTTTAAATCGCAAATTAATAATTTGCTTAAAAGTCGATTAGGAGCAAGATCAGAAGAACAAATATTAGATTGTTATTTTGTTGGTGCCTTTACTTTAGAAAATGGGTTGTTAACACAAACTCTTAAACAAAAAAGAAAAGAAATAGAAAAAAAGTATTCATTACAAATAGAAAATATGTATGAAAACAAATTTAGTAAGAAAATTTGATTTGTTCTATCTATATTGAAAAGGTAATTTAATTTTTTATGGAAACAAAAAACTCAATATCTATAAAGCGCTCAATAGCTATTAAAGCTGTAGTTACACCAATTTGGAAAGAAGATGCTGAAAAAGAATTAAGTAAAGCAATTTCAAACATTGACCAGCAATTATCTCAACTTGAGAAGGAGGGGCAGCAAATAGTTAATAATATTAGATCCCAATCGGTTAACCCTCTGGATCCAAGAGTCCAAGAACAGGTTAGTCAGGTGCAACAACAAGTGGCAGCAAAACGAAATGAAATTGAAGAACAAAAAAGAAATCTACTTCAACAACAGAGTCAAGTTCGCGAATTAAAAATGGACGAAATTGTTGATCAAGGACAAGTGGATAGTTTCTGTGATGTCACTGTGGGCGACAATCTTATTGAAAAAATGCAAGTCTCAATTACTGTTAAAGATGGAGTTATTCAATCTATAGATAATAATTAAATAAAAAGATTTAGCATTTTTGATAAAAATAAGTAAATCTTAATTGCGAAAAGTTTTAAATTCTAATCGATCTAAATTATTACTTTCTTAAGTTTTAAGAGTTCCCACTATGAACATGATTTCGTATAATTAGATCAAGAGTTAATAGGGTTCTTAATCATAAAAACTTTTGAAAGTTTGGTAAAAATCCCTTAAAACTTATGCAATAACAATTTTCTTATGTCTCACGAAATATTCATGCCTGCCTTGAGTTCTACTATGACGGAGGGCAAGATTGTGGAATGGTTGAAAAATCCGGGAGATAAGGTTGAAAGAGGCGAATCTGTCTTGGTTGTTGAATCTGACAAGGCAGATATGGATGTTGAATCTTTTCAAGATGGATATCTTGCAGCAGTTTTAATGCCTGCTGGCAGCACTGCACCTGTTGGAGAAACTATTGGTCTCATTGTAGAAAATGAGAATGAAATAGCTTCAGTTCAAGAACAAAATAAAGGAAATCAAGCCGAAGTCTCTACTTCAGATCAACTTGAATTAGTAAGCAATAAAACTGAAGAAAAACCAGTAGTCCAGACTGAAAATATTAATAAAGAAGCAGAACAAGTCGTCTTAAAGAGTGAAAAGCCTGCACCATCTTTTAATATCGATCAAATTAATGCCGCTACAAGTAATGTTTCTTCGAGGATAATTGCATCTCCAAGAGCTAAAAAACTAGCCTCTCAAATGGGTGTTGATTTAGCAAAGGTTCATGGATCTGGGCCCCACGGAAGGATTCAAGCCGATGATATTTTGAAAGCTAATGGCCAACCTGTCTCTATACCATGGATAGGGGAAGGTGGTTTTCCTGCAAGTATTCCTGGTGCAAATTTGGGAGTTGAGAGTAAACCAGAAACTTCAGGAAATAGTTTTGGAAATCCTGGAGATACGGTTCAATTTAATACTCTTCAAAAAGCAGTAAATAAAAATATGGAATCTAGTTTAGATGTTCCATGTTTTAGGGTTGGATACTCTATCAATACAGATAAATTAGATAATTTCTACAAAAAGGTAAAACAGAATGGAGTGACTATGACTGCTTTACTTGTAAAGGCAGTTGCAAAGACACTAAAGAAACATCCTCAAGTTAACTCAAGCTTTTCAGAAAATGGAATTTCTTATCCAGAAAATATAAATATTGCTGTTGCTGTTGCGATGGAAGATGGGGGACTCATAACTCCAGTATTAAAAGAACCATGCAATACTGATTTATTTAAATTATCTAGGGAATGGAAAGATCTCGTAAAAAGATCGAGATCAAAACAGTTAGAACCAGATGAATACTCAACGGGAACATTTACGTTATCTAACCTTGGTATGTTTGGTGTTGATAGATTTGACGCAATATTACCCCCAGGGACCGGTGCGATCTTAGCGATTGCATCATCAAAACCAACTGTTGTAGCTAATAGTGATGGTTCAATATCTGTTAAAAAAATAATGCAAGTAAATCTTACAGCTGATCACAGAGTGATCTATGGAGCTGATGGTGCTTCATTCTTGAAAGACTTGGCTTACCTGATTGAAAATGAGCCAGAGACACTTGTATCTTAAATTTAATTGATTTCACAAATTAATAATGAAGGAAGAGATTATAAGCTTGATGCTTATGATTACTTTCTTGATTCTTCATTAATTGCTAGTAAACCTTCTGCAAAAAGGGATGAATCAAGATTGATGATAGTTAGAAATAGTGTTTTAGAAGAGAATTGCTTAACTAATAAATTTACCAAGAATCTTTTAGATGAATTTAGAAAAGGCGATCTTGTGGTTGTAAATAATACTAAAGTAATGAAGGCAAGGTTAAAGGTTCAATTAGAAAATAGGACGTTAGTCGAATTATTAGTCTTAGAAAGATCCCATGAATGTGTTTGGTTATGTTTGGCAAAGCCAGCGAAAAAGTTAAAAATAAATAGAAAAATAATATTAAAATCTCATTCTGCACAAGATATTAATTTGATGGTTGATGGGGTTGATGAAGAAACTGGAGGGAGATATATTGAATTTCCTGAAAGTATAACTGATCTCAATTCAATGAATGACCTTCTTGATAAATACGGGGAAATCCCTCTCCCACCTTATATAAAAAATTCCGAAGAAGAATCTTTTCATGAGAATAGTTATCAAACTGAGTATGCAACTAATCCAGGGGCCGTTGCCGCGCCAACTGCTGGTTTACATTTAAGCAAAAGTCTTATTTCCAATCTTAAAAAAAAAGGAGTAATAATTTTACCGATAACTTTGCACGTGGGTTATGGAACATTCAAACCAATTGATCAAGAAGATCTAAGTGACTTAAAACTTCATAAAGAATGGGTAAGTGTTAATGAGGAAGTAGTGGAGGAAATAAAAAAAATAAAGAAAACAGATAGAAGAATAATTGCTATTGGGACAACAAGCGTGAGAGCTCTTGAAAGTTGTTATTCTAACGAAATTAATGACTTTATTCCCATAGCGAAATACGTTGATTTAGTAATTAAGCCAGGTTATAAATTTAAGGTAGTTGATGGATTGTTAACTAATTTTCATCTTCCTAAAAGTTCATTATTACTATTAGTAAGTGCAATGATTGGTAGAGAAAGATTATTAGATTTGTATAAAAAAGCCATAAAAGAAAAATTTAGATTTTTCTCTTATGGCGATGCTATGTATATTTCACCAGATTCATTACTGGAGAAAAAATAGCTTTAGGCTTTTACTGGTTCTTGAATGATTCCGCTTGGAACTTCAGTAAACATAATTGATGATAAATATCTCTCTGCTAAATCAGGTAGAACAACTACGATAGTTTTCCCCGCATACTCATCTTGTTCAGCTAATCTAACAGCAGCAGCAGCAGCAGCTCCACAAGATATCCCAACTAGTAGACCTTCTTCTTTTGCTAATCTAAGAGCCATCTCGATTGACTCGTCATTTGTCACCTGTTCAACTTTATCAACAATTGACAAGTCAAGGTTCTTAGGAATAAATCCTGCTCCAATTCCTTGAATTTTATGTGGTCCAGATTTAACCTCTTCTCCATTCATTGTCTGTGTAATAACAGGACTATGTGAGGGTTCTACAGCTACAGAAGTGATATTTTTACCCTTCTCTTGCTTAATGTATCTTGAAACTCCTGTAATTGTGCCGCCAGTTCCAACCCCTGCAACTAAAACATCAATTTCACCATCGCAATCATCCCAGATTTCTGGTCCAGTAGTTTTGAAATGAATTTCAGGGTTTGCAGGATTATCAAATTGACCTGGCATGAAATATTGAGAAGGATTACTTTCTGCAATTTCTTTAGCCTTAGCTATTGCTCCAGGCATACCTTTAGATGCCTCTGTTAAAACAATTTCAGCACCTAACACTGCCATAACCCTTCTTCTCTCAATCGACATGGATTCTGGCATTGTAAGGATCAGTTTATAACCTCTTGCTGAAGCGGTAAAAGCTAAAGCAATTCCTGTATTTCCAGAAGTTGGCTCAACAATAGTTTTGTCTTTTGTAAGCTTCCCACTTTTCTCTGCATCCCAGATCATATTTGCGCCAATCCTACATTTGACACTATAAGCTGGGTTTCTACCTTCAATTTTTGCAAGTACTGTAGCTTTTGCGTTTTTAGTAACTGATTTTAATTTTACTAATGGAGTGTTTCCAATAGCAAAACTGTTGTCCTCATAAATTTTTGCCATTTATATATTGAGAAATTATATATTAATACTAACTATTATTCAGAAAAATAGTATATAAGTTTCTATACGGTAAATACTAGGAATTTAGAAATTATTTAGTGCTTCAGAAAAGCTTTTCCATAATTGATTTTGGTCTTCTAATCCAACTGATACTCTAATAAGGTGCGAAGGTATACCAAAACTTTCAACCCAATCCAACTCGTCATAATGAGCTAGTAAAACATAAGGACAAACTAGAGTAAATTTTGTACCTAAACTAGGTCCTTTAGATACTTGTAGAGAATCATAAAATTTTTTAGCTTTGTTCAATCCTCCATTTAATTCAAACGATAATAAGCAGCCGTATCCTCCATCAGAAGTGAGTAAAGAATTAAAATTTGGACAATTTTCAGGATGGAAAATATTTTTAATCTCGCTATGGGCCTCTAATCTTTTTTTTAATTCTAAACATGCTTTATTTTGTTCAAAAACTCTTTGATTTACATCTCTACTAACTTTCTCTAGATAAACTGTATCTCCATCGGAAAGTGTTGGAAGATTAGTCTCGTTTAATGCATTTCTAAATTGATCAATCCATTTGCTTTTTGGATTTAGTATTAATGATCCGGCAAGAATATCACCACTACCTGAAAAAATTTTTGTAAGTGAAGTAAAAACTATATCTGCATGTTCTAAGGAATTTATATTTAAATTTGAACCAATTGTATCGTCAACAATTAAGGGAATATTTAACTTTTTTGCTATTTTTGAAATTTTTTTAATGTTTACACATTTGAGCATTGGATTACTCGGTAGTTCAATAATTAATGCTGATGGATTTATTCTTTTGATTTCTAATTCAATATCCTCGCAATTTTCTTCTGTTATTAACTTGGCTCCATGAAAGATATTCATTGGTAATTTAAGTACATCTACATATGGAAAACCAATTTGGAGTGTAGGTTTAGCTGGAAATAATTTATATATGATTTCTAATGATGTATGCAATGCAGACATTCCAGATGAAGTTAAGTGAATATCATTAGAGTTAATTTTTGTAGATTTAGAAATTCTATTTTTTATTCTTTGAGAACATTCATTTACGTAAGATTTTGGAGGGCAATCTTCGAGACCTAGTTCTATAGCAGCAGCCCTTGAAGATATACCAAGACCAGTATGTTGCCAAAAAGATTTTGCATAAATACTTCCTTCTTTTTCAGTTATTAAGAAAGCTAGATTATCTCTTTTTTTTATTAATGAGAATTGTTCAGAAGTATTTCTATCAATGTATTTTTTGGCTTTAAAAGCTATGCTTTCATTCGGATATGGCCAGATACTATTATTATTGTAGAAATTTTCCTTTTTTACTTTGTCGCATAATCTTTTCACTATGGGGTTTAGCCCGAATCTTGGGTAAATGGACTTCAATAAATTCATGCATTCTTGATTTTTTTCCTCGTAATTTATTACATCATTCCAAGTTGGTAATGCTACAGAAACAGCATGAATACTATCAGGAATAGAATATCCCAACTCTAAATTTTTCCATATAGGTTTTTTAAGTAAATCTCTCAATTTTCAAAATTTATTTAAAGCAGATAATATGTCTGAGATTAAATCGTTTGTTTCTTCACATCCAATCGATAATCTGACAAGAGTATCATCTATCCCTAAAAGATTTTTTGTTTCATCATCAACAGAAGCATGAGTCATTGTTGCGGGGTGACAAATTAAACTTTCAACTCCTCCAAGGCTTTCTGCTAGCGAGAAATATTTGAGAGATTTGCAAAATTTAAAAGTATCCTCTTTTTTAAGATTTAATTTTAGGGTGATCATCGAACCTCCAGATTTCATTTGCGATTTTGCTAAATTAAATTGCGGATGTTCTTGATTAAAAGGATAAATTACTTTACTAATTATTTTGTGATTCTCTAATTCTTCAGAAATAAATTCTGCACTTTGAGTTTGTTGTTCGATTCTTAAAGGAAGAGTTTTTACTCCTCTCGTAATGAGCCAACTATCAAAAGGAGATGGTTGAAGCCCTAGAGCTTTTTGAGAGAAAAGCATTTTACTATTCCATACCCCATTATTTGTCAGTACTGCTCCACCAAGTGCATCACTATGTCCATTAATTAATTTTGTTGTGCTTACGAGTGATAGTGTTGCACCAAGATCCAATGGTTTTTGAATAAGTGCCGTAGAAAAGGTATTGTCTACAACTACTGGGATTTGTAGTTTATTCGCCTCATCACAAATCGCCTTAATATCAAGTACCTTCAAAAGTGGATTAGTTGGACTTTCTAGCCATATCAAGGTTGGCTCGAAGTTTGAAATCTTTTTGATATTATTTTTGTTTGTAAAATCTGTGTATAAAACTTCTAGTCCAAATTTCTTGAAAACTTTTTCGAACATCCTCACTGTACAACCATAGAGATTTGACTCGCAGAGTATCTTGTCGCCTGATTTTAGTGTTGATGAAATTGCAGTTACCGCGCTAATTCCAGATCCAAAAACTGTACAGTATTTAGAATCTTCTATTGATTTAAGTATGTTTTCCAGAATTCTAAAGTTGGGATTTCCTGATCTGGTGTAGTCGAAATTATCTCTATTTCCATGTTTGAAAGTGGATGTAGAAAAAATAGGTGGCATAACGCATCCAGTTTCTTCTGCAAATGTTTTCCCATGGTGAATAGCTAAGGTCTTAAAACCTGGCTTTTTTATATTATTTTCCTTATTTCCCATTATTTTTAAAAATAAGAATTAAATTAAATCTCTAATTTTTTAAAAGAGAGATTTAATAATCCAAAGAAAAGTAGTATTAAACTTTTCTTGAATAATATTCAACAACTAGTAGTT